>DATGXG010000051.1 GCA_035299085.1 Bacteroidales bacterium
GCTGATGCAGATGTGTGTTCACCAATCACCGTGTTGGCATCATTGTTAATGACCACGATAAGGTATGATGCCAGTCCAACCTCTTTTGCCTGTTCTCTTGTGAAATTGCACAGGTGCTCATGAACCTGCATCAGCATTCCGTCAGCTACCTGGTTATCGTTGCCATACTTCGGGCAGTTCAGCACCATATTTCTTTCCCTGTCATAACCTGTAAAATCACGGTCGAGCATGTCAACAAGGGTTTCAAGGGTTATCTTTTTCTCATCATACACCAGCTGTTTGATAGCAGTGAAGCTGTCTGCCGTATTGCTGTTACCATATGACTCCAGTGTTCCGCCGAGGTACCGGATGCCACCCTCGTACATTCCTTTACCCCTGTCGATGCAATCGTCCATCAGCATGCTTGAATACAGAAACGGCGAATGGCTTCCTGCAAAATCATATTCAAGCTTTTCATGAACGGCAAGTTGCTTTACATGGTATTCAACCTGTTCTTTGTAGGCATCCCAGAGGTTGTCGAAGGTTTCAAAGTTTCCGTATCTCTCAAACCGGTCGGCAGGCATACCAATTGGTTTTCCCGTTACCGGGTCGATGCCCTTGTGTATTGTCACATTCAGAGCAGCCAGCAGGTTAATGACCGCACTGGGAGTGCCCACGCTGCGATGGTCAAGCACGTATTCACCGCAACCGAACTGGATAGCATGTACAGCATCTTCATAAGATACACCAAAAGCCTTTTGCACCGAAGGTACGTTCACATCGTCATTGTAAAGCATGGGGTAGGGGTTGCCCTCACCAATGATATCCAATGCCCTTTTATACAAAGCCGGATCCTGCTCTTTGTTGAACCGGAACGCCAGCTGGGGCACTATGTCCTTTACTCTGCGGGTGGTTTCCATGATGGCCAGAGCCAGGCGGTTTGCCTTTTGTTCGTCTTTCCTGCCTGAACCGCCAATGATGATGCGGCTGTCGTACCGGTAACCCCTGTCAATTATAAGCCGCCACATCCCGGAAATAAGCCTGATCGCTTCTTCTTCGTTAATTACCAGGTTATCGATATCATGGCAGTACAATTCCGCAAGAGCATTATCCATTCTGCCAAAATTACGTGCCCCGTCCAGCAAGGTATACAAGTATACAAGCTGAATGCCTTCCCTGAAGTTCTGTGGCTTTTCTTTTTGAATGTTTCTTAAAGTTAAGGCGATTGTCTTATTTTCAGGAATACCCGGATTGTTTTCTGCCTGCAGCGCGTAATACTCACAAACATTGCAGAATGTGTCCAGTGCCATTAGCATCGACTGGTATAAATAAAAGGCATCGGATTCCTTTTTAACAGTGAGTTGTTTTTCGACGATTTCTTTCTTAAGTCCGGGAATGCCCAGCCTCACCAGTTTTTCGAAATCCATCTGTACCCCGCTCATCCGCCACAGCGTAAAGGCAATTCCTGATTCGGAAGCATAGGCATCCGAAGGAAGGGCTTCTTTCATTCCGGTTGTGTAAGCCTTTTTCGTTTTGGCAACCGTGTTTTCAGTTGACCAAAAGTCAATGAGATCCTTAATTACAGACTTGCTTTGAGCTGAGAGATTTTGATTTTTCCTGAAATTTTCAAGAGCATTCGTATGGATATAATATCCGAGGTAACCTTCATCCGACTGAGGAATAAAACCAATCATGGTTTGCTGTATCCGGCCAGCATAGAGGTCTCCCGGCTTAATTTCGCGCACCATGCCCTTCCATTGTACCTGGTAACAACAGGCTTCGCGAAGGTATTTGTTGTGGCTGTATTTTTTGTAGACATCAGTGAATTCTTTCAGATGCAGGATCACCTGGTCAGCTGTTTCCATAGTACCGTTGTTATTTGCCCTTTGTCCCTCGTTTATCAGGCTTGTCCCCGGTACAAATGCCAGCGACGAAGCCATTATCGACTGCTTCAAAAATCTACGTCTTGATTGATTATTCATAATTTAAAGGCTTCAAAACTTAAAAAAATTTGAATTACACTGAGTTACACAGAGGTATCACAGAGATACACAGAGTATTCTCAGTGGTTTTCTGTGTCTTCTCAGTGGGTCTCAGTGTAATATTCTCTCATTCCATTCCCTCACTTTCTCTGCTGATACTGTCGTTGCAGTGATCGGAAAAGCTTTCATTCCAAGGCATTCATATTTCCACATTCCGTAATCATGGTAACCCAGTATTTCAATCCCTTTCAGTCGCGGATACTTGTCTCTCAGCATCGTAATCCCTTTGAAATGTTCATCCGTATCATTAATGCCGGGAATAACAGGACACCTGATCAGGATATTGGCGTTGTTAGCATAAAGGAAGTCGAGATTTTCAAGGATCACGTCCTGGTCTACTCCTGTGTATTGCCTGTGCAGGTCATTCCCGGTGTGTTTATAGTCATAAAGGAAAAGGTCGACGTAAGGCTTGATTTGCTCAAATTTTGAAGTTGCAGCATATCCCGATGTTTCAATGGCTGTATTTAATCCTTTTTCCTTTGCCTTTTTCAAAAGTTCGAGTGCAAATTCAAACTGAACCATGGCCTCACCGCCTGAAAGAGTGATTCCCCCGCCGGAATTGTCGTAGTATTCTTTATCCTTGAGTACTTCATCAATTATTTCATCGGTTGTTGCCTGGTAACCATATATTCTCAAAGCGCGCGAAGCGCAATCATCCAGGCATTCACCGCAGGCAGAACAACCGGCAAAATCAACGAGCAGTTTATCTTCACCGGGCCGCAGGGAGGCAAGGGGACAAGCGTCAACGCATCGTTTGCAAAAAGTGCATTTATCTTTCTCAAAGGAAATCTGTGGCTGAAGCTTTTGTGATTCGGGATTGCAGCACCAGGCACAACGCAACGGGCAGCCTTTGAGGAAAATTGCAGTCCGGATCCCCGGTCCGTCGTGCAATGCGAATTTCTGAATATCGAATATGATTCCTTCCATGATTATTCTTCCTTTTCAATAATGAGTACCCAATCACATCCCCTGCCGCTTCTAAGCCAGTTCAGGCTTTCAGACATTCCCGGAACGGCAAATTCTTTGGGACCATTATTTTTATAACTGGTAATTTTGGTTATTTCTCCGTTTCTTGGATTAAACCATGAAGCTTTGAGCATTTCCGCTTTTAAAACGCCTGCATCAACGGATACATTGTGTCCTGTAGGAATGTAAACCATTATCCGGGATTCATTCCGTATCGCCGCCAGGTGATCTCCGCAATCTCCCTGTCCTCCTGTAATCACGCTTTCATCGGGTAGGGGATAATCATTCAGAAAGGATTCCATAAGGTTTTTCAGATATTTCATCATGGAAGCTCCCGGCAGCTTTAATCCCTCTTGCCAGTTCATCAGGGTTTTGGCTGAATATTTCGGCCTGGTTTCGTCGGTAAACTGCCAGACCGGCTGAGCTCCGTACGTGAACCCGGCACATCCCGAGAAAACGCTCCAGTATGCGGCTAGTCTTACATCGGTGGAAGTAAAATAACCATTGTCATCAACGGCATAGTTAATTCCATGTCCTTCATAACAGGGTTCGCCGTTCATTGTGGGTTTCGGTGATTCCAGGTTCCAGTCCAGTATTGCCTGCTGCCATGCTTTTGGGTTGTTTATCTCAGCATGATAGGAACCCCACATATGAAAATCGATCCAATCATCGTTGTGAAACCACTGAGATGAAGAATTAAAAGAGTGATGCGTCATTAATGTATTGGAATAATCAGCCCTGCCATCATATTTATTCTCCTGATTTACCCCATCTGCAATTCCTTCTGCCATAGCCCTCCACAAAGCGATTCCTTCTTTGCGTTCGTCGGGGTGCCTGTCGCCGCCAAGTATCCAGATTATATTTGGATATTTTCCATACCTGTTGCCTATAAAATGCCCGTATTCATATGCCTGACCAAGGGTATTAAACAAAGGCTTGTCGGTTCTTGGAATTACCCATTCACCCCATGAAGGCACCAGGGCAATGTACATACCTTCAGAAGCTGCTGTTTTAACAGCATAATCAACATGATCCCAGAAATCATACTCTATGGCATCTGCGGGATTGTCGCCTGTAGTAATGGCTGGTTTAAGCGGATCTTCCTGAATGAAAATGCTGTCATTATAAAAATTCACCGGTTTATCCGAATGAATGAACTCACTGATGATAACAGTCTGGATTACATTGAAGCCTTGTTCCTTCCTTGTTTGAATGTAGGAGGCAATTTCTTCCCTGCTAAGCCGGTGAATCAATTCCCACCCTGTATCACCAAGCCAAAAGAACGGAGTGCCGTCGGCGTATTTCAGGTAATGAGAATAATCTTCAGGCACAACAAGACGTCCATGATCATTCCATGGCTGGCCATGAATACTGCAAAAAAAGAATAATGCAAAAATCAGAAAGTAGGTTTTCACTTTGCAGAAAAATTTGAATTTAGTAAAAGTTAGCATGCCGCCAACAGCAAATTTTATTTTACATATATGTACAAGGATAATACAAATATATAAATAGAATTACTGTAAATGAGATAAGTAATTAAATTAACTTGTACGAATAAGTTATTCTATTACCTTTGTGGTAATCTTAATCAATGGAAAAACTCTATCAAAAACTTCACGGGAACCTGAAGTCTCTTATTATCGGAGGCATTTATCATGAAGGTGACCTGCTTCCTTCGGAAAATGAACTGATGCAGTCGCATGGCGTTACACGGAGTACGGTTCGCCAGGCGCTTGTAGAACTGGTGCGTGAAGGATACATTGTAAAACAGCAGGGTAAGGGCAGTATCGTTCAGAAACAGAGGCGCCGGACCCTGGGCTTACTTTCGGTTAAAGGTTTTTCAGAGGTAGTGAGCAGCAACCACCTTGCTGTTCATACCGTGATGATTCAAAAACCGGTTGTGACAAGCTGGATTGAACCATTTTTTTATCCCCTTGATGAGACGGAGTGGTCGGCAGGCTGTATTTATCTTAAACGCATCCGTTGTGTAGACGATGAGCCTGTAATGCTTGAATCTACGTACATTCCAAATGTCAACCTGCCGAGGTTTTGCAGCAGCCCTTTTGTGCGGGGTTCTCTTTTCGAGACACTAAGCGTAAATCATCAGGTAGAAATTACACGGGTCGACCAGGACCTCAGGGCGGTTACGGCGGGGGCAGAGGCATCGGAGCATCTCGGCGTACAAGCCGGAAGCCCGTTGTTGCATATATTTATTAAGTTTCACAGCAATCGCGAACACCTCAATGTTTACAGTTCGCTGCTATGTAATACCATGAATTATTCAATAGGAAATAAACTTTGAGCAATGAAGGAATGAAGGAATGAAGGAATTAAGGAATTAAGGAATTAAGGAATGAAGGAATGAAGGAATGAAGGAATGAAGGAATGAAGGTAATGAAGGAATTAAGGAATTAAGGAATGAAGGAATGAAGGAATGAAGGAATGAAGGAAAATCGTAAATCGTAAATCGTAAATCGTAAATCTTAAATAAATTTATATGAATAAAATTCAGGAACTTGCAGCCATGATTGATCACTCGGTACTTCAACCTACTTATACCGATGAGGATCTGAAAAAACAATGTGAGGTGGCCAGGAAATACAAAGTGGCTTCAGTGTGTGTTAAACCCTACGCAGTGCGGATGGCTGCATCGCTTTTGAAAGGCTCTGATGTAAAAGTGGGATGTGTGATTGGTTTCCCTCATGGAAACAGCTCAACAGCCGTAAAGGTGTTTGAAACAGAACAGGCATGCAACGACGGGGCAGTCGAGATTGATATGGTGATTAATATCGGAAAAGCCCTGGGAGGCGAATGGGATTACGTGGAAAGGGAAATTAAAGCGATAACTGATTGTTGTCACAGGAATAACGCCATTGTCAAGGTGATTTTCGAAACCGATTACATGACCAGGAAAGAAGATAAGATCAGGCTTTGTGAAATCTGCACAAAAGCCGGTGCTGATTTTGTGAAAACATCAACCGGTTATGGTTATGTTAAACAGCCGAACGGGTTTTTCAGCTACACCGGGGCTACTGTTGAAGATGTGAAACTGATGAGGGAACATTCTGGTCCCCGGGTTCAGGTTAAATGTGCCGGAGGTGTCAGAACCCTGGATGATTTGCTCAAAATGAAAGATGCCGGGGCCACCCGTTCTGGAGCCACAGCAACAGAAACTATTTTAAAGGAAGCATCGGATCGGTTTGGCTTGCCTTTGTAGATTTTGTCAATTTAAAAAGTAAACATTTCATCGTTAACTTGGTTAATTATTCATGAATATACAGGACAAATTCTCACTGAATCTGTCCTGTATTTGTTTAGGGCCCCGCAAAAAGGGCTATTTTATTAATTCAAAGTTTCGATGAAATGAGAAAGCTGTTTTTGTCCATTGCCATTCTGATTGTTATGATTTCATGTGAGAAGAATAATACCATTTCTGGCTTATTCGGTACCCGGAACAATATTGCCTATATAGGGAGATTTGACCGCCAGACAGGGGATCGTGCGGTATTCATGTATTCGGGTTCTGCTATCCGGACCAATTTTACCGGAACATCGGTTAAGATACTTCTGCGTGATGATAGTCTGAGGAATCTTTTCAATGTGATCATTGATGGTAATCTTTCTGTTCTGAAAACTTCAGATACAATGGAATACATGCTGGCTGAAAACCTGCAGGACAAAGTTCACTCTCTTGAAATCGTCAGAAGGACTGAATGGTTTGCCGGCAATACAACGTTTATGGGATTTAAACTGGATGATGGAGCCGAATTGATGAAACCTGAAATGAAACCTCATATACTTGAATTCATCGGAGATTCGTATATATGCGGTTATGGCAATGAAGGGAAAAGTCCTGATGAGCCCTTCAAATATGAAACAGAAAACAGCTATATGAGCTATGGCGCAATAACTTCAAGATCGCTGAATTCGGAATTTATTTCTGTATCTTATTCGGGATTCGGACTGGTCCAGGATTACAATGGAAATAAGAATAATTCCCTTATCCATCATTATGACAGGGTTATCAATAACAGTTCACAAAAATGGAATTATTCAGAATACAAACCTGATGCTGTTGTTGTTGCACTCGGGGGCAATGATGTGGAATCAGGCGTAGACAGTGCTCTTTTCGTTTCCACTTATGTGAAATTTTTGAAAAGGATAAGGAATAACTATGGCAATACGATGATAGTATGTATTGCCGGCCCTTCAGCACCCAATGAGTTTTGGCCTGTGCTTAGAGCATATATAAAAGCTGCGGCTGAAGATTTTGCACAGACCGATGACAGGGTGCAATATTTCGAATTTACGCCCTTCACGCCTCATGGAAGCAATGCACATCCGAATGTAGCCGAACACAAGCAACTTGCTGACGAATTTGCGCCGTTTTTAAGGGGAGTTATGGGGTGGTAGGCACAACACGGCCGTCATTGCCAACCCCGACTCCTGCGGGGTGAAGCAATCTGCCGGCACTGGCTCGCAATGACGATTACGGTTCGATTGTCACAATAACCCTTTTATAGCTTGTCATTTGCGGCGTACCCTTATCCGTCACCTCAAGGATAAAATGAGCCGTTTCCTTTTTGTCAACTTTTGGGGCAATTATATAAACTCCATGGAGGTTTTCAGCACCGTCAAGCTTTATTAATTTTTTATAGCTTCCTGCCTCAGGATAGTTGTACCATAGAAAGCCCAGGTTGTCTCCATCCGGATCCGTTGAATTGAAAGCATCCAGTCCGAATCCCTGGCCTGATTTAACCGTAATCTGTTCAGGATGGCTTAAAATAATTATAGGTGCATGATTGGCTTCTTCATAGGATTTGGTGCACCAATCCATCCGGGCGGCGAAATCATCCTGGAAATCATCCCTCCATCGCCATAATGAAACTTTATTGCCTGTAAATGATGCTGTATCAGGTTTCACTGTTCTTCCGTATTCACCAGGTACATAGGGAGTATAACTATCAATCGCATCAGTCCATATTTTCCTGGTTTCAGGTTCGTGCGGCACCCCGGAAGATCCTTTGTATGACGAGAGTTCAGGTTTATAAAACTCATAACGGCCACCCCATCCGCCCCATTCGGGGTGTTCAGGATTACTCAGCCCGTTAAGAATTAAATGCAACCATGAGGGCGTGTCTCCTTCCATGCCATAGGCTACATCGGGATAAACAGCGCCAAATGGTCCGTGCCCCTGTTGAATATTTTCGGCGAGCCAGGTATTGCTGATTTTTTCATTGTTGATTCGCGGAATAAAACTGTTAATGGCACTCCATGTGGCCCTCATGTAATCGTCACCCGGACTGACAATGTAAAACAAATCCGGAAAATTATTGCGTAACCATATTCCACTGTCGTCCTGGTCGGAAATAGCATAAACCCTCAATTTTGCAACAAGTCTTTTTAATTCCTGCTCAGACTTTGTTTTCTTTAACCTGTAAAGAGCCTGGGCAATAGTATTTGAGCCTCCCCAGATTGAAATCCACAGCGGCCTTTCATCATTTTTTTCAAGTTCGTTGATGATCCATGCAGACCCTTCAGAGTCTTTTGAATCACCCACGCCTGACATGCCATACTCGGGAATGCCCTGCCTGACCAAAGCACTGATAGTTTCAGCCAGCGGAAACGCGGCATCATGCTTAATAAGGTTGGGCTGCACCTTACCATATGCCTGAACAATTCTCCTCACCGATTCAGGATTAACCATTGTTTTATGCCAGCATGATGTGGTGGCGATTATTCCCCTGATGTCGATTTCATTTGAATAAAGAAGCAGGCGAACCAGGGATTCGGTGTCATCAGGATCGGCCTCGATATCGGTGAGAATAATGACTCTGTGTTGCGGTTTGGTTTGACCCGAAAGAGAATATGTTGTCAACAGGCAAACAAGGAGAAGGATAAGGGTTTTCATAAGATGCTTATATAGTACAGTAAAATCAAATATAATGAATTCTTCAAATAGCAGGCAACCTCAGTTCCGTCATTGCGAGGAGCCAACCAATTATTGATTATACCAAAATTTTCCGCGACGAAGCAATCTGACAGCACAAGCAGAACACTGCAAAGCCATGCCGGAAAGAATCTTTTGTAAGGGTGTGCCTGTTCGGGCAGATTGCTTCGTCGCGAATACATGAGGCAATAATCAGAGATTTTTTACGCTCCTCGCAATGACGTCTTATTCACTATCTCCTCAACAACCTTCACCGTAAGTTCAATCCCATTCTTATCCTGAAGCTTTTGTGCCATTTCAACCGCATTTTTCTTATACTTTTCATTGGATATGCATTCTGTAATAGCAGTTGAAATGGATTCTGCCGATATTTTTTTGAAATCACAGGTATCAGGTCCCAGACCTAGTTTTATTACCTGTTTTTGATTTGAAAACTGGTCGCCCATAAACGGAAAAGCTGCCTGGGGTATGCCCGACCTTGCAATGGCAGCCATTGTGCCTGTCCCTCCGTGATAGACTACGGCTGCAAGTCGCGGAAACAATAATTCAAACGGCATTTCATCCACATACAGGATATCAGGTGTATTACTTTCAGGTAATTCAGCCCAGCCTTTTGAGATGATTAATCTTTCGTTGGTTTTCTCCCTTACTTTTTCAAACATGGCAGTGTATTGGCCGGGAGAAGAAATCGGGTTGCTTCCGAAACCAATGTAAACCGGTGGTTTTCCGGAGTTCAGAAAATCTTCAACATGTTGGGGCAGATTATTCTTAGAATGAAGAAGCATAAACCCGGTCTGGATGAAGTCAAATGCCACACCAGGCCGGGCTTCATTAAGCTCCTTATCACAGGCAATAATTACCTTTTCACCCATCCAGTGCTCCCATATATCTTTCACGGGGGGCAGACCGTATTCTTTACGCATGTTGTTTATAAAACCTTTCAAAACCGCATTCATTGCCATTCTTCCGAATCCGAACATCATCCGGCTTTTCAATGGGTCCTCCTTTGTTGTTCCAAGGATGATGGGATAGAATGCCACAAGGTGATAAGGTACTTTCAGAATATCAGCCGCTGTGTGCACGCCAACCACTATTCCGGCAGCCAATATCATATCCACTCCTTTTAATTTTTCAGGTAATTGTTTAACCTGGTCAGCTATAAGCTTTTTACCCTGTGCCAGGGTGATTTTAACTGCGACTCCGCCTTTCTGCTTTTCAGGATTCTCCCTGATGTTTTTTTTGAGTTCGGGACCAAAAGGCATGAACGGACAATCGTTTGATACTGCCAGTTGTTCGTTTTCGGGAGGTGCACAAACGATCACTTCATGACCTTTCTTTTTTAAACCGGTTGCAAGGGCAATCATAGGTTGCACATCGCCACGGGTGCCGAGAATTACACATGCGATTTTCATTGGATTCGGGTATTAGTTTTTAATATGAGTAATCAGATTCAATTAGTGCCTCGCTTTAATATGATTGTAGAAATTATCCCATAACGTAATCAGTTCCCTGTCGTTCTCCTCTGAAGATTTTCCTTCAAGTGTCGATTTCATTCCCATTCCTTCCATGGTGAACTTGAAGAAACAGGCAATCTGTTCATCGGTCATTCCAGTTGAAATTTCTCCATTCTCCCTTGCGGTTTTTATAACATGAATCCAGTTATTTAGAACACCGTCATTCACAAATTTCATTTTTTCACGAAATCCGGGTAATCGCTTTAGCGCATCAAGCGATAACGCGAAATAACTGAATACATCAGCCTTGGCATCGGCAAAAGTTTGTCCTAACCGGGCAAATGACCTGGAAGCGTTTTCAAGATGGACATGGTAAAAATCATACAATGTACCGTCGAAGTTTACCAGCTGGGTGGTGGCCGGAACCGACAGGTAAAAGGTATTGATTACTTCCTCGTAAATCTTCTCCTTGCTTTTGAAATAATAATAAAAGGTTCCGCGCGATAAACCGGATTGTTCAAGGATTTCATTCATTGTCACCTCTTTAAAGCCCTTCTGAAGAAAGAGCTTAAAGGCAACAAAGAAAATTTTCATTTTCGTTTCATTCATATACTGACCGATCGGTATACAAATGTAAGGAATTTTATTGAACCGGCAAGTTTTTTTGTCTGTAGTCTGTTAGTCTGTTACTCAAGTTGCTGGTTATTTAATTCTGTTATACCGAGGCTTAAACCGTAGGTTTAAGCAAAAGCCCGTTAGGGGCGAAATTATGGTAGCCAATGATATCTGCAACATCACATAAGCTCCGCTAGGAGCGAAATTATGGTCTCTTAGCCTTCAATTTACCATAATGCCGCTCCTAACGGAGCTTTTTGATTATTACTGATTTTATTATCTACCATAATGCCGCTCCTAACGGAGCTTATTCGTGCATAACCGGCAACTTGAGTTGTTAGTCTGCAGTCTGTTGGCCTCTTCAATAGCCCCGGCCTTCAAGCCGGGGTTTGATATACGTTATAAACTACCGTCAAAAGCGTCATCTCATAACTGTTAATCAATCAGCTACCTGATGGTGATGATCAATTCGTCGGTTTCAATACCCCCGGTTTTCTCGCCGTTCTTAATATCCAACCGGGCATGGCCTTTGAGATCTATTGTATTGTCCGATTTACTGATCTTGTCTGCATAATATTGAATTACTTTGTCTTTTAACAGGTATTTTTCAATTGATAACTCAACCCGCTGTTCCCTGAAGATGCCCTTAACCAATCCTGCATTAAATTCACGGGTCATCTTATTCACTGTAATCAGGCTCACATTCACCTTTGTTCCGTTATATTCAAATTTAACATTCCGACCGGTCAGAACTCCATTTTCCTCAAAACATTCATCACAGCTGAAATTTGACCAGGCCATTTCAAGATTAGTGGAATAACTTTTGGCCGTATCTGCTGCAGGAGTCTGTTGGCTTTCCGTTTTTTCTGCTTTTAACGCCGAGGTCAGAGCTGATATTCCTAGAAATGTAAGGAATATAAAGACTGTAAGAATTGAAATTTTTCTCATTGTGTGTGTTTTTAGGTTAAATAAATCAATGAAGTACAAATAAAATTGCCTGTTTAATCGAATAAAGGATCCTTTCTCATTCACAAATGTGCTGTCATAACTCATTTCCAATGCTTCAAAGATCAGCCTGATGGTGTAACTTCTTGGGGTTACTTCACCCGATTCAATTCGTTGAAGGGTTCTTACACTCAGATTGCATTTTTCCACAAGTTCTTCCTGGGTCAGACCTTTTGCTTTTCTCAGGTCAGCAATTTTTCGTCCTAATTCGGGCTGTTGAAGCATAGGTAAAAATTTGAGGCAATTTTAAACGGTAATCTAAAAACACACCACGAATTTATTTGAATTTTAAATGACAGATACACGTCATTCGCCTGACATTGTTAATCCGTTTAAATCAACATCTATGACCCTCTGCGTCTCAGTGCGAAATGTCAGCATACATCCAAATCTGCGAGAAATTTCATATACTGAGCAACGACGAACCGATTTCCTATTATCTTTATGATTCGCGAAAAAAATTTTATCTATGAAATTTCACCTTTACATTGCTGTTGTTGCGGCGCTGATGTTTGGTTGCGGCAACGGCGAAAAAGTCCTGATCCTTCCCGATAACCCCAACATTTCGTATAACGGCCGCATTGATTTTTCCGACCCTGAAAAACCGGTTTTCATGTACTCCGGTTGCGGCATCCGGGTTGATTTTACCGGAACTTCCGCCGAACTGATTATGAAAGACGACAGCCTCCGAAACCTGTTTACAATCGTTCTTGACGACAGCGTCTTTGTGCTGAACGCCGATGAAGCCGACAGCACGTATCTGCTGGCCGACAGTCTGCCTAAAGGAAAACACAAACTTGAGGTTTATCGCCGCAGCGAATGGCACGGTGGAAATACTACTTTCCTGGGATTTAAATTCGACCCGAATGCCAAAGTTTCTGCTCCTTCACCCCGCGCACATAAAATTGAATTCATCGGCGATTCCTATACGTGCGGGTATGGGAATGAAGGTCTTGCCCAGACTGAACATTTTAAATACGAAACGGAAAACCACTACCTCAGTTATGATGCCATTGTGGCCCGTGAGCTGAATGCCGACCTCACAGCCGTTTGCCGTTCCGGTATCGGTATTGTGCAGGGATATGGCGGGAATAAGGGGTTTAATATGCCCGACTGCTATGATGAAGTTACGCTTGATACGACAAAGAAGTGGGATTACACAAAATCACAGCCCGAACTCCTTGTAATTGACCTGATCACGAATGACCTTTCTGTGGCACTTGATTCTGCTGAATTTGTCATTCGCTATCTGGATTTCCTGAAACGCATCCGCGGCAACTTTCCTGAAACACGGATCGTTTGCCTTGCCGGACCGGCGAGCGAAGGTGATAAATGGAATACTGTTCAGAGCTACATCGGTACCATTGTAAAAGAATTTGGTAAAAAAGATAAAGCCGTCAGCTATTTTGCCTTCACACCCTTTGAAATGCACGGAAGCGACTGGCATCCCAATGTAGAAGAGGATAAAAAGATGGCTGCGGAGCTGACTCCTTTCCTGAAACAATTGATGAACTGGTAACTATATCAAACTATGGAAAATAAATCAACTGAATTGCGTACATGGCTGATTACTCTCTTAAGAGTAGCCATTGGCTGGCATTTTTTATATGAAGGCCTTAGTAAAATTCTGGCCGGTAACTGGTCATCTGAAAGCTACCTCCTGGGAACATCAGGTTTCCTGTCCCCTTTTTACCATTCAATCGCAGAAAATCCTTCCATTTTAAAACTTACCGATATTCTTAATGAATATGGACTTTTATTAATCGGAATTGCCCTGTTCTTAGGCATATTGATCCGGTTTGCCTCATGGGCCGGAGTTTTGCTCCTTACCCTGTATTATTTTGCTTATCCTCCCTTCGGAAGTCCCCTAATGGATATGAGTGAAGGCCACCTGTTTATCGTAAATAGGTTGTTTATTGAGATTGTTGCTCTTCTTGCCATAATCTTTTCCAAAAACCAGGGGTATTCAATTGATACCTTGCTGGGAGTATTCGGAAGGAAAAAAGCCAAAATACAGCCAGTTGCAGAAGAAGGTGCCAAATCGCGTCGCGAAGCCCTGAAAAACCTTGCCACTGTTCCTGTTCTCGGTGTTCTGGGTTGGGGCGCCTTAAAAAACTACAGTGAATATGGAACCGATGTAATGTCGGGCGCTACCATTCAGCTTAAACAAACTGCATTGAAAGATCTGAAAGGAACCCTGCCAAAGGGAAAGATTCAGAAGCATGAAATATCCCGTCTTGTTATGGGCGGAAACCTGATCGGCGGCTGGGCACATTCAAGGGATCTGATCTACGTGCCATCACTTTTTAAGGCTTACAATACAGAGAAAAAAGTATTCGAAACTCTTATACTTTGCGAGCAGGCCGGGATCAATACAATTAATATAGGCTTCCCGTCAGGTCCTCTTCTGCAGAAGTACAAGAAGATCACAGGGAGTAAAATGAAGGTAATTACCCAGGTCGCTCCGGACATGGAGAAAAACGATTATTTCGTTAATATAAATATGGCCGTGGATCGCGGTTCGGATATTGTCCAGATACAGGGCAACCAGTGCGATTTCATGGTCCGTGACGGTAAACCTGATGTCCTTGCAAAAATGCTCGATAAGATCAGAAGTCACGGAGTAACCGCCGGTATGGGCGCCCATACCGTTGATGCCTTTATTAAGTGTGAGGAGCTTGGCATCATACCTGACTATTACATGCAGACAATGCATCACGACAAATACTGGTCGGCGCATCCTCTTGAAAACCGTGTGCCTTTTGAAGTAGATGGCGAACGGTATCTTGATCATAATAAATTCCACGATAACTGCTTCTGCCTGTTCCCTGACAGGACTGTAGAATTTGTAAACAGGACCAAAGTTCCGGTAATGGGTTTCAAAGTACTCGCCGCCGGCGCCATCGAGCCAAAAGATGGCTTCAGATGGGCATTTGAAAACGGCGCCGATTTCATCTGCGTCGGCATGTTCGATTTCCAGGTGGTTGATGATGTGAATACAGTTATTGATATCCTCGGAAGTCTGATCAGGAAAAGGGAGTGGATGGCTTAGGGAGTAAGGAGTAGGGAGTAGGGAGTAAGGAGTGGACTAAGACCTGACAGCGTCCGAAGGACCTGTCACAAGAAGACGGGGAGACAGGGAGACGGGGAGAGTGGGAGAAAGACCTGACAGCGTCCGGAGGACCTGTCAGCGTCTGAATAAGAAGATAGGGAGATCGGGAGACTGGGAGAAGGGGAGAAAGACCTGACAGCGTCCGAAGGACCTGTCAGCGTCTGAGAGAGCTGGGAGAAATGAGTAAGGAGTAAGGAGTAGGAATAAGGAGTAGGGAGTTGGAGAAATATTATCAATCAAATAACTTAAATGAAACGGTTTTTGGTTTTTACCAGTGCATTGTTTATTGTCTTAAGCAGTTGTCACACCAAGGAAATCACAACCATTCAACTTAATTCAGGTTGGCAGTTCAGGCAGGCAGGAAAGGATGAATGGCTCACGGCAACTGTACCCGGATGTGTTCATACGGATTTATTGGCTTTGAATAAAATTCCCGACCCGTTTTACAGGCAGAATGAAAAAGCTGTGATGTGGGTGGAAAAGGCCGACTGGGAATACAAAACAACATTTGAGGTTAATGGAAATGAACTCAAAAATGATCACATTTTACTCAGGTTCGACGGGCTCGATACTTATGCAGATGTGTATGTGAACGATTCCCTGGTTATGAAAGCCGACAATATGTTCATCGGTTGGGAGGTGCCGGTTAAAAACCTTCTGAAAAAAGGAAACAATGAGCTTCGGGTTTATTTTCATTCCGCTGTGGCAGTTGGCATGGAAAAACTCCGCAAGGTACCTTACGCCCTTATGGCGGCCAATGAACTCGCCCCTGAAAATGAACGGACCAATGTATATACACGCAAGGCTCCGTTCCATTATGGGTGGGACTGGGGTCCGAGGCTGGTAACATGCGGTGTCTGGCGAGCGGTAAAACTGGAGATGTGGAATACTGCAAAACTGGATGATATTTACCTGAAGCCTCAGAAGGTGACAACCGAAGAAGCCAGGTATTCCGTAGTTGCCACCATCATAGCCGATAAGTCAGCCAACGTTAACCTCACTGCAACAATCGATGGCAAAGAAGCTGCCTCTCGGAAAAAGGTAGAATTAAAAGAGGGTGAAAACAAAATTCCACTTGATATTGCGATTCAAAAACCTGAATTATGGTGGACAAATGGATTGGGCGGTCACAAACTTTATGCAGTCGAAATCACACTCAGCACGGGAGAAACAAAGCTTGGATCAATTAAGCATCGCCTAGGAGTTCGCACCCTGGAGCTGGTTCAGCAACCGGATTCCGCAGGAAGTACATTTTATTTCAAACTGAATGGTGTTCCGGTGTTTATGAAGGGATCCAATTACATTCCTTCAGATATTTTCCTTACCCGTAATACAAAAACCAATTTTGAACGTGTCGTTAAGGATGCCACCGATGCAGGCATGAATATGCTTCGGGTGTGGGGCGGAGGAGTCTACGAAGATGATGCCCTGTATGACCTGATGGATGAAAACGGGATACTGGCATGGAATGATTTCATGTTCGCCTGCAATGTGCAGCCTGTCGATTCACTTCATCTTGATAATATCAGGAAAGAAGCCGAATACAATGTAAAAAGACTAAGAAACCATCCTTCAATAGCCCTTTGGTGCGGCAACAATGAAAATCTTTCAGCGTGGTTCGGTTGGAACTGGATAGGGAGATACCCGAAAAAATTTTCGGATACATTATGGTGGGGCTATCAGCAGATCTATCATCACATTTTGCCGGAAGCTGTAAGCAAATACCATCCCGAAGTAAGTTACTGGCCTTCATCTCCACAGACGAAAGATAATAAACTTTCTGACAGGCTTTCGGGCGATGAGCACGATTGGGCCGTCTGGTTTGCCAATGCCCCGTTTTCGAATTACGGTGTTAAAGTGCCCCGATTTGTAAGCGAATATGGTATGCAGTCTTTTCCTGAAATGAAAACTATCAGAGCATTTGCAAACGACAGCGACATGGAGTACCGTTCTCCTGTGATGGAACACCGTCAAAGGAGCAACCTCGGATGGATAGGACCCGGCGTGAACGGAAATGAAATGATCCTGATTTATATTAAAAAATACTATAAGGAACCGAAGGATTTCGCTTCCTACGTGTATCTCAGCCAGGTAATGCAGGCTGAATCTTTCAGGTCGGCCATTGAGGCACACAGGCGTAACATGCCCTATTGTATGGGTTCGCTGTACTGGCAGATCAACGATTGCTGGCCAACCATGTCATGGTCGAGTGTCGACTATTTCGGAAGATGGAAAGCGTCACATTATTTCGTTACAAAAGCCTTTTATCCATTGTTGGTTGTTCCTTATGCAAACGGCAGTACCGTTTCAGTAAGTGTCGTGAATGATCATCTGACTGATGACAGCGGAAAGCTTGAGCTTACAGTATATGATTTCAGCGGAAAAGAGCTGTGGAAGGAAATCAGTGACCTGACTGTCAAAGCTAATTCAAGCCAGGTTTATGCCAGGATTCCTTTAAGTAAACTGAGAAGCCTGGGTAAAGAAAATGAAATCATATTGCAGGCCAGCCTGGCGTGCGGCCAGGTAATCGTCACCAATTATTATTACCTGAAAGATTGTAAGGACCTGGCCCTTCAAAAACCGGTGATTGAAAAGACAATCACAAAACATAGTTCACAGGAAGCAGAGATCAGGTTACATTCAAATACACTGGTTAAAAATCTTGCACTGACAACAGCAGCTGAAGGTCGTTTTTCTGATAATTACTTTGATGTAATTCCGGGAAGGGACTATTTCATCATTTTCAACGGTGATGTAGATTCGCTTGAAAAAGATCTTAGGGTTCAGTGTGTAAATGAATCGTATTAGCGGTAGATCGTCATTACTTCGTCGCAATTGAACTCTAACAATAATCAAAGATAGTTCAAGCTCCTACTAATGACGTCTTTTCGTATACCACAGAAAACCAATTTTTTAGCCACGAATTCACGAATTTGAAGATAAATTAAAAATTAAAACAAATGGACTCGAATGGCTGAAGGCTTTGCCTTCAGGCGACAATATAGATAAAGGATTACTACCTGATATACTATCCGTTCCCACACCATAAGTACAACGCCTATGGACCATGAAGCCCGCCTCTGAAAAAACGCGTTAAAAAAATTAATTCACGAAGCGTTAAGAAAGAAAAGCTGTCTGAGCCGATTCCTGCGGCGAGTTCTTTTCTTTTAGCGCAGTGAATTAATTTTTAGCGATTTTTTCAGCAGCGGCGGCATTTTTTGGTCACTTTTTTTTGCTGC
>DATGXG010000052.1 GCA_035299085.1 Bacteroidales bacterium
ATTTTGTTCATAGTGGTAAGAGTAATAAATGAGTAATAAAGTTAAGAAATATTTGATTTTGGGTACCTCTTAATGTATATTTATTTTATGGAATTGCCTATAAAACAAAAGGATTGAAGTTTATTACTTCAATCCTTTATAATCCTAAGAGGTCTCTGGCGGATTTGAACCGCCGTACGCGGTTTTGCAGACCGCTGCCTAACCCCTCGGCCAAGAGACCAATCAATAAGGTAATCGCGGCAAAGATAAAAATTAATTTGATTTGGAAGTCCGTTCACGGAATTTCAAAAGCACTCCATCAATTTTCTTTGGTTATTGGCCTCTTAATTACTATTATTGAGCAGATTCCGGTTCCATTTCACTTTCATCACATGAAAAAATTAACCTTTCTTTTCGTCCTGTGCTCTTTGTCGGTTTATGCATTCTCTCAACCTGCACCCGACTGGAATGGAAAGGTGATGACAGTCCGCGGTCTCATTTCACCGGATTCTATGGGAATCACACTTCCCCATGAACACCTCATCATCGTTCATAAATATAACTACCTCGACCTTACCGATGAAAACATTGCCATTGAAGAACTCGGATATTTCACCGGTGCCGGAGGAAAAACAGTGGCTGACGCTTCCGCAATCGGTATCGGAAGAAACCCTGAAAAACTGAAAACGATTTCCACGGCCACCAATACCAATGTGATTATGTGCACGGGCTACTATAAAGACCAGTGGATTCCCGATTCGATAAAATGCAAATCAGTTGAGCAATTAACTGACATCATCATTAACGATATTTTCAATGGCATTAACGGCATTCATGCGGGTTTCATCAAAATCGGCATAAGTAAGCCGATCACCGATTTTGAAGAAAAGGCCGTCAGGGCTGCAGCACGAGCACAGAAAATTACCGGAGCCGCTGTAGAACTTCATTTCGACGGTGACAGGGCAACCTTTGCAGAAAGAAACCATGTACTCGATGTGATCGAAAATGAAGGCGCCGACCTGCACAGGGTTATTATGAATCATTGCGTACCCTATGTTTACTGGGTAAATGATTATATTACCATAGCCAACCGGGGTTGTTATATTGCCTTTGACATGATCGGGCTTGAAGTGCGTGTAGGTTACATTGATGTGCTCAGGTTGCCTGAAACGCTGAATGCATTGATTGACGCAGGTTATCTGGATCATCTGCTGATCTCACAGGACGTCTGCTTTTCGGTATGCTACGTCAGAAACGGCGGTTACGGGTACGGGCATATCTTGAACGATATTGTCCCTGAATTAAAAGCAAGCGGGATTACAGATGATGAGTTGCATACTATTATGGTGGATAACCCCAAACAAATATTCCCTTTCAAAAGTACTCCTGATGCCGGTGGTTGCGTTTCAGCAACATACACAACCACTTCGGGAAATGTTACCGACAACAGCGGTGCATCGGATTATACCAATAATCTGACCTGTTCCAAGCTGATCCAACCGGAAAACAGTGGATCGGTAACCCTGTTTTTTAATTCCTTTAATACGGAACCTGATCATGATGTGGTCAGGGTTTACGACGGTGAGACTACATCATCACCCCTCATCGGACAATTCAGCGGTAATTCACTTCCACCAGCCATTACTTCTTCCGGAAGCAGTATGCTGGTTGTTTTTACCACCAATGGAAGCGTTACCCGACCGGGATGGAGCGCAACCTATTACGGCAATGCCCCTGTTGGTTATAACGGGCCCTGCGTAAATCAGTTTTTTGCTGAAGAAACCGGTGTAATAACCGATAACAGCGGAGGTTTGAATTATTATACGAATATGGCGTGCCAGAAGCTGATAAAAGTTCAGGAGGCATCAGGAATCGAACTGAAATTCGGTTCTTTTGCTACTGAGTCAGGATATGATATTGTGAGGGTATATGACGGTGAAACAATTTCTTCGCCTTTACTTGGAGAATTCAGCGGTACAAGCATACCTCCCGACGTTACCTCTTCAGGGAACAGTATGCTGATTACCTTTACTACTGATGGCGGAGTTGAACTGGCCGGATGGAGCGCTACATACACTGCCAAATTATTAAAGTTCCGTCCAGTTTCTGATACTGTGGGTGCGAATTCAGGAACAACAACTGTTTCTGTTCATTCAACCGTCGATTGGTCACCCTCTGAAAATGAATCCTGGTTGAATGCAGTAAAAACAAATGATACCACATTTTCTGTGGTGTATGATGAAAATTTCAGCCTGCAACCCCGCTCAGCGATCATTATGATTTCAGGAGACGGGGTGAATCCATGCCTTTTTACAATCAATCAGAAGGGAGCCGAGCCGTCGATTTCCGTATCCCCCGATTCACAAATCGTGGATTATCATGAAGGTAATACTCAATTTTCGGTCGTGTCAAATATCGAATGGACCGTTAATGAAACTGCTTCGTGGTTAACGGCTGGAAAATCAGGTAACAATATTACTGTTGAGTTTGAAGAAAACAAAACAATCTCCGAACGCTTGGCTGAAATAATTGTAAGTGGCGAAGGTGCCGAGTCACAAGTGGTAACTGTTACACAGCAGGGAGGCCCTCCTTTCCTGGAAGTGAGCCCGGACACACAAACAGTTGCATGTGATACTGGAAGAATACTATTTTCTGTTGAATCCAATATCGACTGGTTTGTAACCCCGGAAACTGAATGGATTCTTGCTGAAAAAGTAAATGACAGCACGATACTCGTAAAGTTTACGGCCAATCCCCTGGTTTTGAACCGGAATGCGGTGATATGGGTTGGTGGTGAAGGCGTTTCATCGCAGGCATTTGTACTGGTACAATCCGGTGCCCTGCCTGCACTGAGTGTTTTACCGGCGTCCAGATCAGTTGAATCTCTTTCAGGAACCACCAGTTTTATGGTTTCATCCAATATCAACTGGAATGTTGAGGATAAGGCAGGTTGGCTGGCCGCATTAAAGCAGAATGATACCACAATCAGTATCATATTCCAGGAAAACCCGGATACCGCTAACCGGTCTGCTGAAATTCTGGTGACCGGTGAAGGAGTGGATACGGTTTCATTGCTTGTTGTACAGGACGGAGCGTTACCGGATCCGGTTGTGTCTGAGGATGCTGACCATTCGCTAAAAGTCTATCCTAATCCTGTTTCGGGTAGTGCATGGTTCGTATATGAAAGCGGAGTGGCAGTGATGATTGCCTTATATGATCCGGCAGGTAAAATGATCATGCAGGTGAATGATGAAGATAGTAACGGTGCCTCGGAAATTGATCTTTCAGACTTAAATCCGGGGATATATATATACCGCGTTACAGGCGGAAAGGGAGGAATAAGTACAGGCAAAATTGTGAAGAAATAATTCAGAACGCCACAGTGTCAACTCTGCGGCTCTGCGAGGAATTTCTCGCGTGAGTTACTTAGAGCAATACTTCTGATACCTGCGGCATCGTTGGATTTCTCGCAGAGTCGCAGAGTCGCAGAGTATGTGTGCTTCGCACACATCGAAGAGACGCAATTATATACTCAGTGAAAACGTAGAGTTTCTAAATTTTATATTTATATTCTTATGTTAGAAAATGAGTTATCAGGAATGATAGTTGATTGCTGCTATCGTATTCATTGCGAACTTGGCCCGGGTTTGCTGGAATCTGTTTATGAAAGCGCGTTGTGTTATGAATTAAAACAATCCGGATTTAATTTCATTCAACAACAACCTATTCCGGCTTTTTACAAAGGTGTAAATCTAAATCTTGGTTTTCGGGCGGATATTATAGTAGAAAATAAAGTTCTGATTGAGATAAAAAGTGTAGAAATCCTGATGCCAGTGCACAAAAAGCAGTTGCTCACGTATCTGAAATTGTCCCGTCTAAAACTTGGTCTGTTAATCAACTTCAATGAAGTGCTGATTAAAGACGGAATTACCAGAATTGTCAATAATCTGTAAATTATCCAACATCAAGACGCCGCAGACGTCAACTCTGCGTCTCCGCAGCTCTGCGAGGAATTTCTCGCGAGAGTTACTTGGAGCAATACTTCTGATGCCTTCGGCATCATTGGATTTCTCGCAGAGCCGCAGAGGCGCAGAGTATGTGTGCTTCGCACACATCGCAGAGACGCAAATATTATTATTCAAATAATTTCTGGTAGAATTTAAGAGAATATGCGAGTTAAACTGAGACGCCGCAGGCGTCAACTCTGCGTCTCCGCGGCTCTGCGAGAAATAAAGTGCGCAGAGCCGCAGAGGCGCTGAGAAAACGCAGAGTATTAATTACTCTGTGAGATAAATGTGCTAACTTGGAGTATAATTCTGAACCTATGAACCGGTCAATATTATTACTCCTGGTAATCCTCTTTACCGGCTGCTCCCGCGAGAAAAAACCCGCCCTCTACCTTCAGAACCGGGCACCCCTCATTGAAAAAACCTATCTCGAACTACCCCTTGGCGCTATAAAACCCCGGGCATGGCTACTCGACCAGCTCATCCGCCAAAAGAACGGCCTTACCGGACACCTCGACGAAGTGTATTCACAGGTTGTTGGTCCCCGTAACGGCTGGTTAGGGGGCCACGGTGACGGATGGGAGCGCGGTCCTTACTGGATCGACGGTCTCCTGCCTCTCGCCTATATTCTCGATGACTCTGTGCTTAAAGCCAAAGTAAAACCCTGGATCGAATGGACACTCAATAACCAGCGCGAAGACGGTTACCTCGGCCCTGTTCCGTTTAAAACGGAACCTCCCTTTGAACCGGGACTGCAGAAAAGCCAGCGCGAGGACTGGTGGCCCAAAATGGTGATGCTGAAGGTACTGATGCAATATTACAATGCTACATCCGATCCCAGGGTTATCAAAGCCCTTACGGCCTACTTCCGGTACCAGTTGAAGACACTGCCGGAGACTCCACTGGATCACTGGACTTTCTGGGCTAACCAACGTGGAGGCGATAATATGATGGTCGTTTACTGGCTGTATAATATAACCGGTGATCCGTTTCTGCTTGAACTGACTGATTTGCTTGCCAAACAGACTTTTCCATGGACAACGGTTTTTTTAAACAAAGAAAATTATACAGAACTGACGTCCCCCTGGCAATATTTCGACCTTAAAACCTATCCGTTTGACACGGCCCAGATCAACAGCCTTACCGTTTCACAGATGGGCGGAATGCACGGTGTTAACCTTTGCCAGGGCATTAAGGAACCGCTGGTATATTACCAGCAACATCCGGACAGGAAATATTACAACTCGGTAAAGAAAGCATTCCTGGATATCCGTAAATATCACGGCCAGCCGCAGGGTATGTTTGCCGCTGATGAAGGCCTTCATGGAAAAAACCCTGTGCAGGGAATTGAATTCTGCTCCATCGCCGAAATGATGTTCTCTCTTGAAACCATGCTGGCTATTACGGGCGACATGGAATTCGCCGACCAGGTCGAAAAGATCGCTTACAATGCACTGCCAACCCAGGCATCCGATGATTTTAATACCCGGCAGTATTTCCAATCGGCCAACCAGGTGGAGCTTTCCGACAGGCTGTCGGTTTCCTATCTTACAACCGGTCATCAATACACCGATTATGTTTTTGGATTGCTCAGCGGGTATCCCTGCTGTACTTCAAACATGCACCAGGCATGGCCCAAGTTTGTGCAGAATATGTGGTATGCCACTACCGACAGGGGAGTGGCAGCATTGCTCTATGGGCCGAGTGAAGTCAGTCTTCTGGTGGGCGACAGTATCAAAGCTCATATCATAGAAACCACCGGCTACCCGTTTTGGGATAATATACGTTTTTCAGTGAAACTTGACAAAAGCGGTAGATTTCCTTTTCATCTCAGGATGCCGTCATGGTCTGCAAAAGCAGAAATTTCAATTAATAACACCCCCTGGAATGGAGAAATAGTGAACCATGTGGCGATAATAGATCGGGAATGGAAGAACGGTGATGAGATTTACCTTAAACTTCCTATGCAGATGAAATGCTCAAGGTGGTACGATTTTGCTGCTTCCATAGAAAGAGGACCGCTTGTTTATGCATTGAAAATTGATGCGGAATCAAAAATCAGGGACAGGAAAGATCAATTCGGGCCGTTTACAGAATTTTACCCGACAAGTAAATGGAATTTTGCTCTGTATAGCAGCGACCTGCTGCATGCTGATTCAGTTTACCAAATACAAGAACGTCATTGGGAAGGCGACGTTTATCCCTGGAACCTCGAAAACTGCCCGGTATCGATAATTGCCCGGGCTGCCGATTACCCCGAATGGCAATTGCAGAATGGAATTCCTGTCTTCCCTGCATGGTGGGGACGAAAGGCAGATGAAAAGGAATTGGTGCCCGTAACGCTTGTGCCCTATGGATGCACAACGCTGAGGATTACGGAATTTCCGGTGTTTGAACGAAGCAATTAAGGAATTAAGTTTTTAAGGCCTAAGAGATCCGGTAAATGCTGGGAATAAATGGTAGCTGTGCTAGGCGAAGTTTTCAACTTCGTCTGAACGGAACATCATTTATAAGTTAATTAACTTTCTGTTACGTATAGACGAAGTCACAGACTTCGTTTAGCACTGGTATAGAAGAATCGCTCCGTTCGGCCGAGGTTCTACCTCGGTCGGACATATCTATTCAGACTACGCCTGAATTTAATTGATTTAATCAGGCAGAGCCTGATAAGATATGTTCGACTAAGGCAGAGCCTTAGCCGAACGTGGGGGTATAGACGAATCGCTTAGCACAGACAATGGTCCTTTGAAATGGTTTGCCTGTGCGGGCAGATTGCTTCTGACCGTAGGAACCGGTCATCGCAATGACGGCTGGCTTAACGTTTCTCTCACTTCCAGATTCACTTTCCTCACCCGTTCCTCATTCAGCTTTATTACTTTGCGGTCATAGGTCATCAGGCCGTTCACTTCGATTTCCACATCAGTGGTTTGGGTGTAAATAGCGGCTGAGTAACAGGTCGGCACAAGCGCTTTCAGTTTTTCTGCAAGCTTTACATAGGCATCCGTGGCTTCTTCGGAAGTCTTATATTGAACATATCCCCAGTTACGGCCGGTTTCCCAGAGATGACCTTCCAAAGCGAGCCCAATACCGCCGTACTCACCCAGCACGCAGGCACGTTTGCCATCGAACATGGCCATTACCGGATCAGGATAATTGTGAATGTCGAGCATGTCACCGGTGTCATAATGATTGCCGCCACTTGCGGGATTCACAAGACGTGAAGGATCATAGATCTTTGTCCATTCCACAATTTCAGGGGTTTTAAACTGGCCCCAGGCTTCGTTAAATGGAACCCAGGTTACCACACATGGATTCGAGTAACACAAATCGATGATCTCTTTCCATTCTCTCCTGTAATTTTCTTCAGACACGGCTGAGCGCTGCATTTCCTTTCCATTGAAGTAATTTCTTGTCTGCCACTCCGGGGAGTCATCACCACTAGGCATATCCTGCCATACCAGCATGCCAAGCCTGTCGCAATGATAGTACCAACGGGCCGGTTCAACCTTCACATGTTTGCGGATCAGGTTAAATCCGAAATCCTTTGTCTTTTGTATGTCGAATGCAAGAGCTTCATCGGTAGGCGCGGTATATAAACCATCCGGCCACCATCCCTGGTCGAGCGGCCCGTACTGAAAATAGTTTTTATTGTTAAGCTGTAACCTCACCACTCCCTTGTCATCTCTTTTAACCGAAATCTTACGCATGCCGAAGTAACTTTTCACCAGGTCGGCGGCAACTCCGTTCCTGATCAGTGAAACCTGGAGATCATAAAGAAATGGGGTCTCAGGGCTCCAGAGTTTAGCCCCGGGAACGGTGACAAGTACTTCCTGACCTACGGCTGCTTTAGCCGTGCTAACCAGCTTTCCCTGGTCCAGGATTTTTACTTCCACTAAATCTCCGGGCATCATGCCCTGAATTTCAGGCTTCACAGTCAATGTACCGCCGTCAATATCCGGAACTGTTTTGAGACCTGAAATATAGGCAGTATTCACCGGTTCAATCCACACCGTCTGCCAGATGCCGGTAACCGAAGTATACCAGATGGATTGCGGCTTTTTAACCTGCTTTCCATGAGGCTGGTATCCCTCATCCGAAGGGTCCCACACTCTTACAACCAGCTGTTGATTCCCGGTTTTATTCAGCCATGGGGTGAGATCTATTGAAAAGGGCGTATAACCTCCTGAATGCGATCCGATCTTCACATTGTTGAGCCACACATCGGCTTTCCAGTCGACCGCTCCGAAATTTAACATGATGTGTTTCCCTTTCCATGGGGCCGGAACTGTAAAAGAACGACGATACCACAATTCGTTTTCAGGTCCCACCTTACCCTGGACCCCCGAAAGGCTCGATTCAATGGCAAATGGTACCAGAATACTTCCTTCATATTTCTCAGGTGTACCGTGCCCTTTCGGAAGCACGGCGAAATCCCATAAACCGTTCAGGTTTTGCCACTGATCCCTTACAAGTTGGGGCCTCGGATACTCAGGCAGGGGATTGACGGGATCAACTTTATCTGACCATATTGTCCGGATTCTTGTGCCGACGGGTTTCCACTGTTGGGCGGGTGTAACTAATGCAAGAAATGAGAAGAACATGAAAAGCAGGATACGCAATGAGTTCATTGTATAATAATTAAATTAAGGGTTGAGGAATGAGGGATTGGACATCGAATATAGTGAAAAAACAGATACCGGATACTGGATATTTGATACTGGATGCCTTCGGTCTCATACGTCCCAAAGGTCACATAGGTCCCAGAAGAAACACCAAACACCGAACACTGATTTTTGATTTAAGAAGTTTTGGCTGGATGCAGGCAAAAAAAGGGGACCACATGGTCCCCCTTTCTGCAAATAAGCCACTAAAAACCAGGTTCATTACGGAACCATTACTTTCTGAACTTTATTATCTACACGGATGATGTATACACCTGTGTTTAATGAACGCGACATGAAAGTGCCCCGGGTGCGGACATTTTGTAATACGCGTCCCTGGATGTCAATTACGGCTACGTCTTTTTCAACACCTTCTACAACCACACTACCATTCTTTACATAAATATGATTGGTAACATTATCGGTTTCCTGAACAGGGGTAGGAGTTTCATATACGGCCTTCCAGAAGGCAACTGTAATGTCAAAAGTAGGTCCGTCAAGGAATGATGCAGTGCGATCGGCAACTGATTCTCCTGCTTCATTTTTGGCTTCTTCCCAATCCCAACCCGGATGATTGTATACTTTGAACGAAATATCAGCTGCATGAATCGTAATAGTGTATGTTGTATCCGTTACTTTAGTTGCCTGTACAGCATTGTCGGGATTCCAGCTTACAAAATCGCCAATGATCCAAACTTCAGGAGTTCCTTCGGGAACTTTGATGTTCAGAACAATATCTCCTACATTATTAGGATTGAATATAGCGTCGAATTCCTCGCATGTAACCACATTCCCGTCCATGTATTTATAATTGGCGTCATTCGATTGCTGATATGACCATCCTGGTCCTGCAACAAATTTGAATTCTAAGGCTGTGGTATCGAGTGTATAAATTTTAAGCATGAATTCCTTGCCATCAGCAGTAGAATCTACCATTTCCATAGGATTGGCAATTGGATCCCATCCATTAAAATTTCCGGTAAGATTCAGCTGAAACACTTCAGCAGGCACCAGAACATCAATGGTTACAGAATCGGCAAGGGTTGTGTCATAATATGCCTTAAATTCATCAACACGTGTAATACTGTCAGTAGAATACCTGAAATTAGCAGCCTGAACCTGCTCATACTTCCAGGCCGGACCTGTAAGGAATTTGAACTCAATACCTGCTGTGTCGGCTGCTTCAAAATCGTATGTGAACGTTGTATCGGTTACCCGCGTCATCAGGGTACCCGGCTCACTCCAGTTGTTGACTGTACCGGCAATGTAAACTACCTGTACGCTATCGGCAACAGTCACCTGTATCTGGCGTGACTGTGCAAAGCTCATTGTGGTGAGCAGCGTTAAAATCAAAAATGGTAAAATTCTTTTTTTCATGTTTAATGGATTTTTAGTTAGTAAAAGGAATTAGTAAAAAATTATTTTTTCCACCTGCATGAGGCAATGCTCTTCGGCGGAATGGTTATCGGAAATGAATGACTACCGTCTTCAATCGTCATTTTAACCTGACTTGCATTTTCGTTCAGCAATACCACACCATAGGTACCATCCGTATTTTCAGCCGCCGTCATAGTCAATCCGTCAGCTTTGTAACCATTAAAGCCAATCCGGTGTGCACCAGTTGATATAGCCTTCGATAAGCCGGCAATAACATAAAAATGGGTTTTCCGGTCAAGTGTGGCATAGTCTGATGACCTGATCTCTATGGCGCCGAAACAGGTGTTACAACCGCCGGGCCGGTTAGGAGCACCGTTTTCATCAAGAAGAAGATTCCATACAATCACAGCTTTGTTGAAATTATTAAGGGTGCCAATACCCAGTTCACGCATACTCCAGATCAGGTCGCCCTCAAAGGAGTAATTCCAGGTGCCGATTGACATTTCTGTGAAGTATAAGTTTTTATCCGGAAAGGCATTATGGACATCAAGCATTTCAGCCTTATCACCGCCGTAGGCATGATATGCTGCGCCATCCACGTATTTGGCCGCATCAGCAATGGCATATATTTTCTTGGGGTAATCGATCTGATCGGCCACATTATCGTAGTTGTAATTGTGATCAAAGACAATGATTTTTGTTTTAATCCCTGCCTCTTCAAACTTCGGGCCCAGTGCGCTTTTTATAAATTCAGCCTGTTCCTGCCAGGTCATGTAAAGTGACATGGAATTTCCCCGGTTCAAGGGCTCATTCTGAATGGTGATGGATTCAATGGGAATCCCTTCCTGTTCCATAGCCTGGATGAATTTTACGAAATACGTAGCGTAATCCTGGTAATAGGCAGGATTCAGCTGACCGCTTGTCCAGTGATCATAAGGCTGTTTATCAGCCAGGTTGTTCACTTTCATCCATTTGGGACAACTCCAGGGAGAACCCATAATCTTTAACCGGGGATTGATGGCAAGGATTTCTTTCAGAACCGGGATCAGGTCACGTCTGTCTAATTCAGGCATCTTGAAATTATCAATTCCCGGAGTATCCCACCATGTATATTCATTGAGCGAAAAGTCGGATGCTCCAATGGAGATCCTTACATAACTGAAGCCGGCGCCATTCACTGTATCAAAAACTTCATGAAGAAGTTTGGAACGGTTTGCTTCAGTCATATGAAGAAGGTTATAACACGTTGAACCTGTAATCGCTGCTCCGAATCCGTCAATTTCCTGGTAACGGTTAGCCGGGTTCAGTGTCACAGTGGTGGCAATGTCCATATTGGGTGTAGTGTTGAAATGCAGGTCAACAGTATCGAACAACCGTGATTTATCAGCGGAGGTTATATACATTTTGCCGTCGGACTTTACCTCAGGATCATTACCACTATTTCCCTTGTCATTTCCCCGTTCACAGGTCGGTGAAAGCAGACCGACAAAGGCAATAAGACTGATAATCAGAAAATTCTTCATTGAGCTATAATTAATTAATCTTTACAGGAGTCATTGTCTTATTATTCATGTCAAGGGTTACACGGTATACCCCTTCGAATGCTGTTGTCCCGCCATTCACGTTTCCGTATTTCCCTTCAACCCATAAACCGTAAAGTGGTTCACCGACAGTATACAGTGAGGCGTTAATTTCGTGGTCGGCATCCCACCAACCCCGTTTAAAGAAGTATTTAAAATCGAGGGTGCCATAGCTTCCATCCGGAGTGTTTTTCATATAAGCCGTAAACTGGTAAACGCCTTCGGAAATCCTGACGCAAGGCACGTAATCAAACGGTGTGTTCCAGTTCCAGCTCGTGGTTATGGTGTACGGAGATGAAGGCCTGCCAAGTCCGGTACCGCATACCCACAGAGCTTCGGGATAAATTACCTCGGATTGGGGTTCAACATACAGGTAATTGCCGTCGACATAATAGTAGGCTTTATAAATGCCTGTGGGACCAATGAATTTTGCGGTGTTATCACCTGTGACTTCAAAGTAATCCGGAGCCAGGCTGTTACTAAGGTTTGTAATTCCGGTAAAGGTTATTTCAAGATCTTTGCCGAAATAAACATTTCCGCCTTTAAAGTTTTTTCCCGCCATTAACATCGATGACAAATCGTTGCTGATATCCAGTGTTGTCACCGGTTCAAGCGGCTTTCCGGTGAAAGTGGTTGTCAGTGCAATGGCATCAAATGTGATTTGAGTTATGCTTATCAATCCAGGGTCAGAAATTTCGATATAGTCGTCATCAATAGTAACGAGGTTGATCCCCCCGTCTTTAAACCCGAATACGAGACCGGTCCAGTCGACTTTATTGAATTTATTGATCTTTGTGGCCAATCGGAATTTAAGGGTCGAACCATATGACATGTTGGTGCCCCTGAAGATTAAGTTTGCAGAATCCACCAATGCCATTTTATAGGTGGTTCCTGTTTCCGGAACAATATACAACTGTGTAATCACCGGGCGTTTCGCAACCGTGCTGCTGATGATGGTGTCTGTTGTGTAACCGTCAACATTTATCGAGGTGAGGTAAACTTTCACTGCAGAGTTGTCAAGCGCATCGGGACCAAACGGTATTTTATACTTTCGGGTAACCTGGCTTTCATTTCCTTTGGTTCTGACACTTTCCTGAGTAACTACCTCATTGTTCAGTACAACCTGTACCTCAAGCGTTGAAAGAGGGGTTACCCTGTCGGAAAGCTGAACGGATAGTGTTATTGAATCATTATAATTTATGGTTGATTCCGCCACTTCGGCCTGTGTAAAGACAGGGAAGGATTTGGGATAGGTCACCAGTTCCGGGTCTTTTTCACAACCGGCAATGAAAATCGCCAGAATTAACAATGCAGTCGCCTGGTATATATTTTTCATAAAATGTTGATTTATTCGTTAATTTCTAATATCCCGGATTCTGAACAAGAGATGGGTTGATATCAACCTGCGATTGAGGGATCGGTAAATAGATTGAGTTTTCGGTAACCGGATCCATGGCTAACCTGCCCGGATCACGCTGGTTCAGTGTATTCAGCACATCATAAACCTTTCCGGTTCTGACAAGGTCAAACCAACGCTGGCCCTCAAATGCAAGCTCAAGTCTCCTTTCGTTGAGCACAGCATTCATCATAGCGTCCTGAGTGCCTGTTTGTGCGGATCCTAAAGGTCCAAGCCCCACCCTGGCTCTTATTCTCCTTACAATATCAGCAGCTGCGGTTAAATCTCCAAGAGCCGTATAAGCTTCAGCCTTTAAAAGCAGGATATCGGCAAGCCTGAGTTTGATTATGCTGTTGAATTTTGAAGGGAATTTATGCATGAACCAGTATTGATCGGATGGATAATGATTACTCCATGCAACACTGGCTTGTACCATTGTAATACGTTTTCTGACTATATCACCCTGTTTATCGAAAGCAGCAATCAAATCACGGGTAGGCGTCATCCATTTTGCCCAATCGTATACACTGGCCGGATCGGTTTCATCCACTCCAAACATCCAGGTATTCCAATTGCCACCGTCTGCAAACGTGATTTCAAAGATTGACTCTGACGAATTTCTTAACCGTACGTCGGTCTTTGAATCATTCACCAGGAACAAGTCACCGTAACTTGATACAAGAGAAACATCGGGTTCAACCAGTTCACAGTATTCAATAACTTTATTGTAATCTCTTACCGGCTGTTCAGCATACACCTTAGCCAGCAGGGCATTTGCAACTGTTCTTGAAAATTTGAATTTATTCGAAGGATCTATTGGCGGCGCTCCACCCGGTTCAAGGGCTGTTTCAAGGTCCGAAATAATCTGTGCATAAACTTCCTCAACAGTGTTTCTTGGAGGGTAATAAAGCGGATACACTTCCTCGATATTGCGGGAATTAATGGCAGGGGGCTCTGTCAGAATCATCGGAATTCCACCCCAGAGCCTTACCATATCAAACATGATCCAGGCACGCAGAATAAGTGCCTCTGACTTCCATTGTTTACGTTCTGCTGCAGTTAATGCAGGATCCGGCACCGAATCCACGTATACAATCACACTGTTTGCGTTACTGATCATTTCAAGGTAAGCTTTCCAGTCGCGTTCAATGTTTTTATTGATCCCATTCTGTTTTTGTTGTTCAAGCTGTGTGAGCTCTGCATCTGTTGCACCCCGGTATGCGTTATCAGAATGAGTCTCGGTATATACAAGGAAGTCGAGATTCCAGTTTTCAAGACCGTGATTTCCTTTAAGCTGGTTATAAACACCCTGGTACTGGGTAAACATATCCGCCCTTGTCCTGAACTTTAGTGTTCCCGATGTATCCTGACTGCCAAATACTATTTCACTGTAATCTGAAATAGGATCCTCGTTGAGGGAGCAGGACAAAAAGGGAGTTGCCAGAATGAAGATAAGTATATAATTAAATGTGTATTTCATCTCAATCCATTTTAGAATTCAAAATTTAAACCGAATACATAGCTTTTTGAGTGGGGATAGGTGCCCCAGTCGATTCCTTGCACGGTGGCATTGTCGGCATACTGGTTTACCTCAGGGTCAAAACCCTTGTAATTGGTGAAGGTGATCAGGTTTTCCGCAGTAAAATAAGGCTGAACATAAGAGAATCCGATTTTCTTAAGAAGCTTGCCTGTATACATGTAGGATATAGTTAAAGTTTTCACCCGGAGATAACTGCCATCCTCAACAAAGCGGGTGGATGCCACCAAATTGTCTTTTGCCGATGTGGCCTTTGGCATATAAGTTATTTGTCCGGGCCGGCGCCAGCGGTCGAGTACTTTTGTCGACTGGTTTTTGGCATCATACATGCCTTCCGTTTCCATGCGTGAAGCATTGTAAATATCATTTCCCTGTGATCCCTGAAGTAAAATCATTAACGATATTCCTTTCCATGAAAAATTATTGGTCATTCCATAAATGAAATCAGGATTGGGATCACCGATATAAGTCTTATCCGAGAGAGTGATCTTACCGTCATGATTGATGTCCCTGAACTTCAGATTACCTGTTTCCGGATCAACGCCGTCGCTTATAAGGCCCCAGAATTTACTAATGGACTGTCCCGGAGTCATCCTTATGACATACTCACTCGTTGCTTCAGAGGTGTTTCCATAATAATACACCGGCTGAAGATGGAATTTTTCAACTTTGTTTCTGTTGAATGAAATATTGAAATCCGTTTCCCATTTAAATGCGTTCACAGAATTCTTTGTATTCACAGAGAATTCAATTCCTCTGTTTGACATCTCTCCTTCATTACGCAGGAGTGGATCCCAGGGTGCAGCCATTATGATATTGAACAGAAGGTTCTTCGTATATTTATAATATGCATCGGTTGACATAGTGAGCCTTCCTTTTAACAGGCTTATGTCCAATCCGAGGTTTGTTGTTGAAGTGGTTTCCCAGGTAAGATCAATGTTCTTCATATTGCTTCTAACCGGGTTAGGCACTGCATTGCTCTGTCCGGTATCCCACCATGCTCTTCTTTCAATACTATACATTTCAAGATAACCGTAATCGGGCAGCCCTGACTGATTACCGGTCTGTCCCCAACCTCCCCGTAGTTTCAGATCATGAAGCCAGGTGAATTGCTGCATGAAAGGCTCGGATGATATACGCCAGGCTGCTGAGAATGATGGAAAATATCCCCATTTATGACCCGGTGCAAGCTTAGAGGAGCCATCTGCCCTGAAATTCGCCGTAAACAGGTATTTGCTGTCGAAGTTATAGGTGAGTCTTCCTAAATACGACATAATATCCCAGTTGGATCCCGTAGTTCCTGTTCCCCACGGATCGATCTTGTTCCCTGCATTGAGTGTTTTAATCGCAGAATTCAGAAAATGAGAGGCCCCCATGTAACTCAATGACCATTTCGAAGACGTCCACGAAGTCCCAGCCATCAATCCGAGAGTGTGTTTGCCAAAAGCTTTGTCGGCAGTCAAAATATTGTCAAAAGTCAGCACAGTGTTAAGAGAACGGTTATCGGTGGCATTGCCGTACAAGCTCCTTCCATACGAAGTCTTTTTTGGATCAAGGAATGTTGAACCATGATTATATATCCGGTCGATGGCCATCGTGGATTTAAAATTCAGCCACGACGCAATTCTGAAATCTCCGCTAAGCGATCCGACAAACTGATTGTTGCTGTCTCTGTCATCTTCAGTTCTTGACATATTCTCAACTGGATGTGTAACCTGCGCCCCGTAAAAATTATTATAATATTGTCCGGGATTATTCGCGTCCCAAATAGGGGCGTATTTCGGAGTGTTTATAACAGACAGAATAACACCTGCCCTGTTTGAACCCGTTCCGGAAATGATTCCATTTTTTGCGTAATCGGAATAAGCTATATTGGAACTTACTTTGAGCCAGCTTTTTAACTGATTTTCGAAATTGGCTTTGAAATTGTACCTTGAAAAATAGGCTACTTTGATAACGCCAACTTCATTCAGATAACCTCCTGACAGGTAGTAGTTCATTTTTTCATTTCCTCCCGTAAATGAAATCTGGTAGTTCTGCACGGTTCCAAGGCGGTAAGTTTCATCAAACCAGTCGGTCTGATCGGTAAGTCCTTCGGGGATTGTAGCAGCCCCTATTTCATCCATGAGATCCTTATACTGTTGCGTATTTAACGACTTTATTTTCTCCTGTACCTGATTGAAGCCAAGACTGGAATTGAATGTGACAGAATTCCTGCCCCGCTTACCGCTTTTTGTAGTTATCAGCACTACGCCGTTGGCAGCTCTCGAACCGTATATTGCAGCAGATGAAGCGTCCTTAAGGATCTGCATCGATTCAATGTCATTCGACGACAAAAAACTGATTTCACTCATCGGAATCCCATCAACCACGTACAGAGGGTCATTGCTCGCGTTAATAGACGTATTGCCCCTGATTCTTACAACCAGCCCGGCTCCTGGTTCGCCGCTTGGCGACATCACCATGACACCTGCGGCTTTTCCCTGTATGGCAGAAGCAGCTGAAGACATTGGCCTCTCCTGGAGGTCGGATGTCGAAACCACCGCAACAGAGGTAGTGATATCTTTTTTCTTAACGGTTCCATAACCGATTACTACTACCTGTTCAATTTCATTTACTGCTTCAGAAAGAGTTACGTTTATATCTGCACTTCCATTAACAGTAATTTCCCTGGTTGTGTAACCGATCATTGAAAATGAAATGATGCTCTGATCAGGTACTGTAAGCGAAAATTTACCATTGATGTCTGTGATTTTCCCGTTATTGGTGCCCTTCTGAACAACAGTAACACCAATAAGAGGTGCATTGGCAGTGTCTTTGACCGTACCGCTAACCGTTACCTGCTGGGCAATAATTGAAGCGGACAGAAAGATGAATAAAAGAAAGAGTATATTTCTTTGCATAGACTTAGATTTATTTCAAAAAATCAAGAACGGTCGGGTTAATGGTTACAGTAAAACCGGATTTTTATAAAGGTAGAAGCGTCCCCACCGGTTTCAGTTTTCAGGTGGCTGAAATATAGATTTTTTGAACCCTTAACGAATATAACAATCAAGCAAAGAAATAGTTATTAGAATGGCAATATAGATTTTCTATAAAAGAAAGATGGGGAGAATTGGAGAGTGGGAGTGTGGGAGTCAGGGCCTGAATAGGGTGATCAGTAATATCGGTAATCGGTAGTTGTAAAATTCGTTTGTATAACAAGGACAAAAAAGATCAGAAGACCAACAGACCAGAAGACCAACGGACCAGGAGACAATTACGCTTCAACATTGATCCCTATCATTTTTACCTTTCGTTCAAAATCATCCCTGGGCATCAGGGCTTTGTTACGGATGCGTGTTCTATAATTATAAATGGTGTTCACCGAGTAACGAAGGAAGCTGGCTATTTTAGAACTGTCGGTGACACCCAGCCTGATGAGTGCGAATATACGCAGCTCGGTTGTCAGAAGCTCGTCATTCTTAATTTCAATCCTTTCGTTTTCAAGCAGAAGGGCATTAAACTGCTCTACAAAATTCGGAAAGAGGTGAAGGAAAGTATTATCAAAATTGCTGTAAAACTCTTTCAGTTCGGAATCAAAATAGTGGCTTGATTTCGTTACCTTGAAAAGATCTTCATTTTGTCCTGATGTTACTTTCCTGTGTACGAATTTCCTGAAGTCATCGAGCTTGTCGATATACGTAGAACACAGGTTCAGGAAGAAACCGATGTGTTCTTCCTTTGTACGGTTCGATTCGAGTAATTCGTGGTTCAGCGATTTCAGCTGGGCATTTACCCGTATGAGATCCTCATGCAGTTTCTGCATGGTAAGGTTGGCATCCTGTAAACTTTGCCTTGCCTTTGAAAGCCTTTTCATCTGGCTGTAAAGAAATATACTGGCGATTATAAGCGATATAGCCAAAAGAGTTATTACCAATGCATATAAACGAAGCTGCCGTTGCTGCTTTTCATTTTTAAGGCGGAAAGACTCGCTGATAAGGGGAAGGATCTTTGAGATCTCCACATACCGGAGCCGTGAATTGTAAAATTTGGCATCCTCAAGGGAATACATGATATAACGGTAAGCCAGGTCGATATCGTTTTTTTCATACAGGAGCACGGCCAGCAGGGTAAGGGAGACATTGTCCTTCACCGCGTTTTTTATATCCGAAATAGCAGATTTGATCAGGTACTTTTCCTCATCGACCGTATTTCCCTGTATCCGGAATGAAATGGCCCTGAGAAAAGCATACAGGGCATAATCTTCGCTTCCTTCCTTAACTCCGGAAATGAGGCGTGAATTAATCTTACGCGATTGTTCGAAATCACCTTTGTCCTGTAAGATCGCGGCCTGCCAGCGCAATGATTCTGATGATTTCGGATCGAGCAGGGCTACCAGGGTGTCGCGATAGGCGAAGGAAAGGATGTTGTATTTTTCAGCATTTGCCGGTAGGGCACTGTACAGGCCTAATTCAGCATATAATTGCTGCATGCATGCATAGTAATCGGTCAGTTGGCCGGGATTGAGATCCTGCTTCTTTACCTGTTTCAACACGTCAAGCGCTTCGAAATACATTCCGGAACCTGAAAATATCCGGGAAAGAGCGAAGCGTGATTCGTTGATGAGATCCGTGCGTTTCACTGATTCCGCCAGTTCAAGGTTTTTATTCATATAATGAAGGGCCGAATCGAATTTAAATTTGAGGTATTCTTTGTAAAGAAGTGAGTTTATGGCATAATGCTGCTCGGGCGACTGTTGTTTTGTTTCGAGCAGGGCATAAAGGCTTTTCAGCCGGCTTTCTTTCTGATGCATGTAAGTTCCGGCTGATTCCATTGTTTTATCCAAAACCTTAAGCAGGGAATCAACTTCGGATTGGCAAAAGCCTGCGCCGGACGAAAAAATCAGCAGCGTCAAAATTGCAACGGTTCTGAACATGTTACCGCAGTTTGAAACAAAGATATTTCTATTTTTAAAAGTTTAGAAGTTTAGTAGTTCAGAAGTTCATGCATTCAGTTCTCCATATCACTTCTTAATTCAGACGCTGACAGGCTTCCATAATCCAGACGCTGACAGGTCTTCGACGCTGTCAGGTCTTCCTCCGTACTCCCTACTCCCTACTATACTTCCCTAAACACTGGGGGCAAAGGCAATCCTTATAGGTATTCATGATCTCTTTCATCTCTTTGGCATGAATCCTTACCTTCTCGCACCAGCAGTCATCCTCACCCTGGCAGGTGAAAAACCGGCCACAGGCCGGGCACCGTTTCAACTTACCTTTATCTACTTTCATTTTGTAATGATTACGCTGAACCGGCTCATATGTCCCCCGATAGCGGGATTGAGCTTGGATACGGTAGCGGAGACTTTTTGAATATTTCCCGACACAGCATATACAGCATCCACAATCCGGGCAGCCAGGTGCTCCAGCAGGTTTGACGGAATGGCCATCTGAGCTTTCACTGCTTCGTATATTTTACTATAATCCACTGCATCATCCAGGTTATCCGATTCAGCAGCTTTTGTAATATCGGTATCGATTACCAGGTCAACACTGAACCGTCCACCGATAATCTGTTCCTCCTTAAAATGGCCATGATGAGCATAAAATTCCAAATTTTTCAATACAAGCTGTCCCATTTCCGGCATGATTTTTATACAGATACAAAAATAAACTTTTATTTACCGGAAATCGGTGATGAGTTTTTTTTACTTTTGTTCGCTTACAAACGCTGTTAATCATTCATATATATGGACTCCGATAACTCAAAGACGCTTAATTTTATTGAAGAAATTGTTGAAGAAGACCTTCGGTCAGGTAAAAACGGGAGCAGGATTCATACCAGGTTCCCCCCTGAACCTAACGGTTATATCCATATCGGTCATGCCAAGGCAATCTGCCTGAGTTTCGGAATAGCCAGGAAATATAATGGAAAATGCAACCTGCGCTTTGATGACACCAACCCGGTTACCGAAGATGTGGAATATGTCGATTCAATTAAAGAAGATATTCAGTGGCTTGGATTTAACTGGAACGGCGAGGCCCGCTACGCATCCGATTACTTTGACCAGCTTTTTGATTGGGCTGTTAAGCTCATAAAAATAGGAAAAGCCTATGTAGATGAAGGTTCAGCCGATGACATCTCCGCCGAAAGAGGCACTCCCACACAGGCCGGTAAAGAAAGCGCCTATCGGAACCGGTCGGTTGAAGAAAACCTGGACCTTTTCATACGCATGAAAAATGGTGAATTTCCCGACGGATCCAAGATCCTCAGGGCAAAGATCGACATGACCTCACCGAATATGCATATGAGAGATCCTGTTATGTACAGGATTAAACACGCCCATCATCATCGTACAGGCGATAAATGGTGCATCTATCCTATGTACGACTGGGCTCACGGGCAGTCGGATTACATTGAAGGCATCACGCATTCATTATGTACCCTTGAGTTTGAAGTCCACAGGCCGTTGTACGACTGGTGCCTCGACCAGATCGTGGAAGGCGAATACAGACCGCGACAGATTGAATTTGCGCGACTTAACCTGAATTACACCATCATGAGCAAACGCAAAATGCTTCAGCTGGTGAATGAAAAATATGTGAGCGGCTGGGATGATCCCCGGATGCCCACAATCTGCGGTCTCAGAAGAAGAGGATTCACACCCGAAGCACTCAGGAATTTTGCTGAAACCGTAGGCATTGCCAAACGCGAAAATATAATTGAACTGGCCCTCCTGGAACATATTCTCAGGGAAGATCTGAATAAGTCAGCTCGTCGCGTGATGGTGGTTTCCAATCCCCTGAAAGTGATCCTTGAAAATTACCCTGAAGGAAAAGTGGAATTCATGCAGGCTGAAAACAATCCGGAGGACGAAAGTGCAGGTTTCCGCGAGATTCCGTTCAGCCGGGAACTTTACATTGAACAGGAAGATTTCATGGAAGATCCCCCGAAGAAATTCTTCAGGTTGTCACCTGGCAACGAAGTAAGGCTTAAAAACGGGTATATCATAAAATGCACCGGTGTGGTAAAAGATCCTGCCACTGGAGCCATTCAGTATTTAAAATGCACTTACGATGAAACCACCCGCAGTGGTCTTGAAGGTGCCAACCGTAAAGTAAAAGCCACTATACATTGGGTTTCCGCGGCTCATGCCCTGGATGTGGAAGTAAGACTTTATGACAGGCTGTTTTCGGTTCCTGATCCGGATGAAGTAGAAGAAGGAAAGGACTGGAAGTCGAACCTGAACCCGGATTCACTTAAAGTAATTACGGCTAAAGCTGAACCCGGTGTGAAGGAAGCCAAACCGCTTGAAAAATACCAGTTCCAGCGTACCGGATATTTTTGTGTTGACAAAGATTCAACTCCTTCCAAAATCATCTTCAACCGCACGGTAACGTTGAAGGATGACTGGGCTAAAATAGCTGCAAAGGCTTAGTGGGATCGCTGCAGTGTTCCCGCTCATGGTTAATCAGCCATCGTTTTCGTTCTAACCCGCCTCCGTAACCGGTGAGTTTACCGTTTGAGCCGATGACCCGGTGACAGGGGATAATAATGGCAATTTTATTAAGTCCGTTGGACGCTGCCACGGCCCTTACTGCAGCGGGCATTTGCAGAGTAGTGGCCTGTTCCATATAAGATACCGTTTTTCCGTAGGGGATATCCATCAAAATCGTCCAGACCTTCTTCTGGAAATCGCTTCCTATCGGGTCGAGGGGCACATCAAAATGCTGGCGGGTGCCGGCAAAGTATTCTTCGAGTTCTTTTTTAACTTGTCGGGTGTATTCATTTTCACCCGGGATAATCCGGGCATTCAGTGATTTCTGGAGATCTTTCAGTTCCGTTTCAAGCATCCGCCTGTCGGTGAATTCAAGCATGCAAACCCCTTTATCGGTAACGGCAACAAACATCGGTCCAAGGGGAGAAGCCAGCCGGCTTATTAAAATGATTTGTGTTTCAAGACTTTTCATAGGTGATCGGCCAATATATTTCTTAAAAGTATAACCAAAACCGCTTAATGATTCGTAACCCGAATCGAAAGCCGAATGGGTAATTTTCGTGCCTGTTTTGAGTTCGGTAAAGGCGTTGTTGATCCGGTACATACGCTGGTAGGCGTGGAAAGTCATGCCGTAGTTTTTCAAAAACCAGCGTCTGATTTGTTCGGGGCGGATATTGTTTTCCCTGAGCATATAATCGGGTATCTTTTGTTTGGGGTTTGAGCGGATGAGGTGAAGTGCCTGTTTAACCGGTTCGGGTGATTCAAAGGCGTTTTCAGCGGGACGGCAGATTTTGCAGGGCCGGTATCCGTGGTCAAAAGCATCCTTGACCGAAGTGAAGAACTCAATGTTTTCCGGCTTGGGCTTACGGGCTCGGCAGTTCGCAATGCAAAAGACCGAAGTGGTTTTAACCCCGGCGTAGAAGATGCCGATATAGCTGTCGTCGCGGTTAAAGAGGGCCGTATAGTAGGTGTCGATTGTTTTCTTATCCGTCACGAGCATATTCCTTAATCTTTAATCCTGATGTAAAATTGAGGAATAAAAAGAGGCTGAGCAACCGAAAAACAAACAAGTAATTTTTCTTTTGGGAATTCAAAATTACTTTATACTTTTGCGTCTCTTAAAAAAGTTACTGCCCTGTAGTGTAATTGGCTAACACGTCTGACTCTGGATCAGAAGAGTCTAGGTTCGAGTCCTAGCAGGGCAACAGAAACATGAGATAAGCGCTTGAAAATCAAGCGCTTTTTGTTTTTGTGGTGGCAAAGTTGGTGGCAAATTATATAGTATAACTCCAATTGTCAAGAATTAAATTGAAATTTTTTACTTTTTAATTATTTTGGCTTCAAAGTTTAAAGAATCATTGAATAGGTGAATGATGTATAGACCGGCTTTAAGGAAAGTCAGATCGATTGTGTTTAAGCCCTTTTCAAGGGATTTGGATAAAACCGGCTTCCCGTTCAAGTCATATATAATCATATTGTTCTTAACTTCCAATTCAATATAAATAAGTGAATTTGATATGTTGGGATAAAGGTTTATAACACATTTTGGTATATCATTATTACTAATAGTATTTATTGGAAAATATTCATAAGATTTGTTCCTAACAACCCAATTATTATCTTCATTAAAATCATAAAAAATAGTGCAATTGAGCTTTTTGACATCATCATAACTACAAGCCGTTTTATTAGCTACTTCCCATATTGAGTTTCGAAACATATAATGTAGTTCAAGAATAAGGTTGCCTTTCTCATCGTATTCATATTCGACCTTATCCCAATAATCCCAGCGATTATTCGATACGTTCCATAAATATCCAAACTGAAGTTTATGTAGTTTACCTTCAAAATTCTTATACTCAATTTTTGAGGCATAATAACCATTATACCAAGATTGGTAACATTGTTCAATAAGATTACCCTTATCATCACTAATTTCTGAATAAACGTCATAAAGAATCCATTCAGATAATTGTTCATTCCAAGATTTTGTTGTGTCCACATATAAACGACCATCATCAAAATTTGAATATTTTTTATCTTTAATCCAAGTTGATAAATCATAATCCCAATGTGAACATATTGATGTACTATCAAATTGATTGATAAATATTTCAAATCTGTTTTCTGAAATTACAAACCAAAAGTTAGAAATATTATCCTTTTGATAGGTAGTCTCAAAAAATACTTCTGAAGAATCACGGTTAAATACTATTTTTTGATAGAGGAACCACACATTCTTTATAGTATCCCAATTTGAAATATATTGGGTACTTAAGTTACCATAATCATCATATTCAAAATTAGATTTAAATTTACCTTTCCAGTTGTTTTGGAAAATATCCCACTCAAAACAAGTGTAAACAGTATTCTTACCACATTGATTCCATTCACGATCTTCCCTAAAATTTCCCCTCCACTTTTTTCTGATATCGTCCCACAAATAATAGGCTTCCATTTTTACCTTGCCATCTTGATTCCAATTGTATACTACTTTCGTATTCGGAATTGAATCTTTATTGGTCAAGAATGTATAATATACGCATGAATCAGGCTTTTCAGAAGGAAAGCTTTGATTAGTTGAGTTTGTATTAGATTTAAAATTATTATAATGTAAGTGGTGGAAGTTATCAGGCTTTTTCACTTGAGCATTTAAGATACAATCTATTGAAAGCAATGAGATAACTGAGAAAAAGTAAACAATTGAAATTTTCATGGAAGTTGAAATTTTAATAAATATGATAATATATCTATTGTTAAGACAATCCTAAAAAAACCTATATATATAAAATTTAATTTATTAGTTTTTATTAAAGCCATTTCAAGCCAATAAATTTTCATTTGTTAAAATAAGAAAAAGTTTCAGACTAGAAGAAGATAATCTGTGAGCAATTCAATTTTTAGAAATTGCTCTACGGGCAAATTATAACTCTTATCAAAATGGAGGGAAAGCTAACCACTATGAATATTGTTAAACAACTAATCCGGTTATCACAAAACGGAGAAAGTAAACAAGGGATATATATTTTGAATTGAATCTGATTAAGTTCAATATAAGGATGATCTATCTTGGCCTTATCTTATTAGTTTATAAGTTTATAAGAATTGTTTTGATAAATTTATTTATCTTTATAATTCGCATAAAACAATATTACAGATGAAAATTTCCAACCCTACCTATAACATCTTTATTTCCTATCCAAGTAGCGAATTGGTAATTGTCACTCAATTTTATGAGATACTGACAAATCTAAATTATAATGTTTTCCTTGATACTAACTCGTTACAATGCGGAGATAAATGGCGGGAACAAATTACTAAGGCTCAGAAACGGTCCTCCATTACTCTTATCCTTATTTCTGAAGAATCAGCAAAATCTCATTATCAGCAAGAAGAGATAATATTAGCTATTGAATTAATGCAAAATTCAAATCATAAAATTATCCCAATATATTATATATCAGATAAAAGTTTTAAGGAGATTATTCCATTTGGCCTTCATTCTATTCAAGGAATCATTGTTCAAAAAGATTCTATAAGTTCATTCAATAATGGATGCATTAAGTTGAAGAAATTATTGCAGGAACAAATAAGAAACCCTAAAGGAATTAAACTTAAGAGCAAAAGCTCATTTTATAGTGGTGAAGAATTTATTTTTCAAAAAGATCCTCATTTTAAGGAAAAAGCGGCTTTTAATTTTACACAAAATCTATCGGCTTTCTTCAATTCTCAATTATTTACAACCATTTTTAATTCTACAATGATTTATGTTGATATTGATCGTTTTGGAGCAATAAATCAGAAATATGGAAACATTTGCGGTGATACGGTTATAAGTGAAATACTCCAAATTATGCATCTCGCTTTTAATCGGGAGAATGAAATCAATAATAACGTTTTTATCAACAGAATTTGTGGTGATCAATTTGTCATTTGTCTGTTAAACTTTTCTGATGATCTGATTCAAGTTTATACAAATAATTTATTGAATAATATCAGAACCTATAATTGGGATAGTGTTACGTATTCTTTATTTGTAACGGTCAGTATTGGGGTCGCTAAGATTATTGTGAATAAACGAATTGTCGATTCTTCTGATATGGATTTCAATCCACTGATAAATGAATCTATGCAGAGATCAATGGCTTGCTGTCAAATATGTAAAAGACAAGGTGGTAATATTATTAATTATGCACCAGCCGTAACATGTTCCAATTTAGTTAGCTCCTATAATTGGTATTATGATCTGTCGTAATATTCATGATGTGTTCTTGTTTACCCCATCCTCCAACTTCATTCTTGGCATGAAAATCTATACAGCAGCGTATCTTTGAGCTTATGCATGTTTACATATTTCTTTTGTTTAATTTAGTCAGTCAGTCAGTTGATCTGTTAGTCTGATTATTGTCGAGGTAATGCCACCTCAATCAGCAACCAGAATCGTATATCAATCAATAATAAAGCATAAATTTTTTCTGACTATTCCCTGATCCTCGGAGCATTTGATTTATACCCGTTGAAATCAATATTTGCTGAGTTTACCAAACCGTCATTACTAATAATAAACCATACCCGGGCATTAACTTCTTTTGGAAAGAATTCGGTTTCTGATACAGGAAGAAGCTGACAAACCGGAAGTCCCGGAGTTCTTCCAAACAACTTATCGCCTTCTTTATAAACCTCAATAATCTGATTGTTATCACCCATGTATTTTCCAACGTATTTATCATAAATTACCGGATCCACTTTTATAATATTTTCATCAGACAGTCGCACTGGCTCAAACTGCATTCCATTCTGACGGTGAACGAGGTGGATAACCTTTCCGGTCTCATCTTTTATAAATTTCAAATGTGCTTCAACCACTTTAAGAAAGAACTCATCTTCTGATGACGGGAATATGGGCAATTCGGGCTGACCTGTATATTGAATATACAATTGACCATCTTTATATGCTATAATACTGATTGTGCCATCTGTATAAGCATACCGGCCCACATAGGATTTTAAAATGCCTGAATCTACTTTTATTTCCTGATCCTGATTGTTGGTTTGTCCCCACACTGAAGACATTCCGTATACCATACCAGAACAAAGAAGAAGCACAAGAAATAATTTTTGGGTTTTCATAATGGATGTGTTTTTTTTTGTTCTATAGATGCACGGAATGTTTTATTTCCATAATCAGTCTGTAAGTCTTTTAATATTTTACCTGATACCGAAAACTCCATTTGGTCATCACCTGAAATGGTCGCAGACTGACTAGCCTGCGACCATACTGGTATAATTTAATTAGTTTCAATTATAGGATAAGCCATCCCCGAAATTGAAAGCCTTATTAGGGGCATCAAAAGGAACGTCCTCTTTTTGATTTTTAACATCTTCCATGGATGCCGGGATTTCAAACGGAAGTTTCCCTTTTGGATTGAAGACGCCAAATACCACATCCAATAAAGCATTATCAAGTGCATCGAAAACCATGATCGAGCCATTCGTCACCTCTTTCAGGTCGCCGGGAAGCACAACGCTGGATCCGCTAGGATTGAACGCGACAACTATTGGTTTTCCGGTCTGATGTAATCTTTTAATATTTCCCCAGATTTTATCAGGAAGGTTAAGATTTACTTCTCTTTCATTCATTCTTTTCATCGCTTCTTTCATCATTTTCTCCATCTCTTCCCTGGTAGGCTGTTTCCCATCTTTAGCTGCACCCCCAAATCCCGGGAATCCCGTATCTTCGGCAGTGCCTGTCCGGACAAGAATAAGATCTGCATCTTTCGGATTCTCCACAATAGTTCCATAATTGGCTGCTATTTGCTTATCGATACCTTCGGTATATAACTTAATACCCTTTTTTGCAGGAAGCAGTCCGTCGTTTGTTAGCAGTACAATCGATTCAAGCTGGGCCTGGTAACCGTCCTTCTGATTCTTTTCACTTTGAAGTATTTTAACAGCAGCATCCGGATCAACATAAGGATCCTCAAATAATCCTAATAGGAAATGCCATTGAAGAATGTGTTTTGCCGCACGATTGATCCGATCTTCTGTTACTCTGCCCTCCTTTACCAATTCTATCAGTAGTTCGTTTTCAGTCTCACTTCCCATCTGGTCGACACCTGCATTGACAACCATTGCCATATTGTCTTTAAGGGTTGTTTTACCGGCGAATCGTGGATTCATCGGACCTACGCGTCCTACAACACCCCAATCCGTGCAAATGGCACCCTTGAAACCCAGTTGATCGTACAGGACCTTGGTTGACCAGTATGGAGAGAAACAAACATTGAAAGTGTCCACATAAGTCCCGCTGTAGTACCCCATAACCGCCAGCGCTCCTTTTTCAATGCCCTTTTTCCATGGCAGGAGCTGGTAATCCAGGTTGTTTCCCGGATAAACAAGCCATTCTCCTTTGCCGTCTTTGTGCGGACCTGATCCCGGCCAGTGTTTTAAATGAACCAGAATTTTGTCCGGACCTACTTTTGCACCCTGGGCTCCGTCCATAAATGCGGCCAGCATTTCAGCAGTCAATTCAGCATCCTCTGAAAAGCAACCCATATTACGGCTCCACCGGGGTTCGGTCATAAGATCTATCTGGGGCCCGAGGATCATATGAAGTCCGACTGCCCTGTATTCTTCAGCAACAGTTTCTCCGAATTTCTTAAGAAGTCCGGTATCTCGGGATGCAGTGATTCCAACCTGCCCTTCCTTACTGGGCCATTGTGAAAAATACTGTTTGCCGCTGACATGTGCACCTAAAGTGGCGCCATGACGGGGATCCGTGGAGAACATGATAGGAATGCCCAACCGCGAAGCCTCGGCATATTCCTGCATCGAGTTAGACCAAATGGCAAATTCTTTGGGAGGTGCAACCCCGTTGTTCAGGATATTGCGAAAGTTCTTTTCTTCAATGAAAGTTTTAGCATCAGCGCCAACCTGCATCTGACCCATACCCATTGCTTTGCCACCCTGACCTCCTGGGCCAACAGGGCCGGCATAGGCTTCATTTCCCAATTCTTTCCTTGAATCATAAACTACTTTACCATCGGCCGGAACCGCTATGTTTGGATGAAACATCAAACCAACCTTTTCTTCCAGTGTCATCAGGCTAATGAGGTTATCGATGCGCTGATCAACCGGTAAACGCCAGTCTTCGTAAGGATCTAACTTCTCATTTTTATTCAGATCCTTAAATTCATATCCTCCTTCTTTTATTATGGGGGCTTTTCTAGCCTCCAGTTTTACCTGCGTAAACTCGGGTTTACCGGTACAATTGTACAGTACGCCAAGTGAAAGGATTCCCGCATAAAGAATTGATTTTCTCATTTTGCATTGTTATTAATAGTAAATAGGATATCATCGATACAAAATCCAACAATATTAGATTTATGAAAAAAATTATATGTCTCTGATGTACTTGCTTATCGCCTTTTTAAATAACTTTTTAGGGTCTTTCCCTTCAAAGCCCGGCGGAAGCCCCATTTGTTTCACGTTATATATATATCCCTGCTGTAAACACATATAGCTGAACATCGCCTCAGGTGCGATTTTTTCATCGCCAACCAATTCCGTGAATATGGCATGGAATTTTTGAATCAATGAAATCACTTCCTTATCCGGAATTTTGCTGTTAAGACTGAACATAAGCTGGTACAATTCCTTATTTTCAAATGCAAAATCCCAGAATTTCATTGAGAAAATCATCAGGATCTTCCTGGAATCCGTTTCATTCCCTATAGCGAGAATTGCACTGTCCGTCAGTCTGCGATGACCTAACAGAACCAATTCATTAAAAAGATCTTCTTTATTTTTAAAATGTTCATAAACTATAGGGGGCGTATATTCAATGGCATCAGCAATCTTTCTGATTGTGACGGCTTCCCAACCTTTTTTAGTGGCAATATTAAGAGCGGATTCAATAATTCGCTTCCTGATTCTCTCTTTCTCTCTTATCCTTCGTTCAATATGTCCCATTCGATGTTATAAAATCTAACATTGTTAGATAAAAGTAGTATTTATTTCTATTTTATTTCAAATGCCTGAAAATATTTTAGTGAATTTGTGGAATTACCAACCCTCTGTCATCTATAATTCACTAACTTCTTGCCCTCAACCACTAATGATTAAAATCAATGAAAACGAAAGCTTTTAAATTGCTCATTGCAGCCACACTGCTTGGCTGTTTCTATCTTACCTCGAATGCCCAGATCCCCGATGCATATCTCGGAAAATGGAAATGGAATGATCCCTCCCTGGGTGATGCAGCTACCGGATACCTGGAATTGAAGAAAGATACCATCCTCGTTAAATACGATGCCATTAATGAATTCATCACCGCTTATGATCTCCAGGTGAAAAGTGATTCTGTCCTTTTTAAATATTCATTTAGTGGTTCAGAGGTTAGAGCCATCCTTGTATTGGATGATTTGAAAAAAATCAATGCTTATGCAACCAATGATTACGGGAGTTTCATCGTGGCGCTCATAAGGGAAGAGTAGGGACTTTAGGGACAATAGGGACGCCAGGGACAGGGAGGGGATCCGGAGTTCAGAGTACGGTTGTGCTAATTTTGCCCAAATAGTTGACTTTGGCGATACATTGCCGTACATTTGATCAAACTAACTAAATCCCTGAATCATGAAAAAATTAACCCTTCTGATGATCATCCCGATCATTCTTTTGTCTTTTAAGGCTGAAACCCCAAAAGTTCTTATGTTTATCCAGGATAATTCCTATGATACCGGGTATATGCTGAAAAATGAGGCGGGTCTGATGAAACAAATTCTCCAGGAATCAGGCTTCACTGTTGAAATAGCTACCCTTTCAGGTGAATTATTAAATTCAGATTCAATTTCAATTCAACCCGATTTAAAGCTAAGTGAGGCGAATGTTAAGAACTATGCGGGTTTCATTATTCCATGCATGGCAGCTAAGGATACGGTAATTACACCTGAAGAGAGAAGATTTGTAAAAAGTATTACCGAACAGAATAAACCTCTTGCTGCTGAAACGGGAGCTGTTTTAATCCTTGCCAAAGCCGGACTGCTTAAAGGTAAGAAGTATGCTTTCGTTGAATCTTATGTCAATCAATGGAAGACTGATTTTGAAGGCGCAATATTCAGCGGAGAAGGAGTTATACGGGACGGAAATATTATGACTTCAGGAATTTGCCCGATGCAGACAAAAATGTACGGGAAAGCCAACGGAACGGCAGAACTAACTAAGATGCTGGTGGAGGCGATGAAGGCAGAGAAATAGTCTGCTGGTCTGATGGTCTACTGGTCTGTTTGTCCAGGGACTATAGGGACTTTAAGGACTTTAGGGACACTAAAGACAACCAGTCACCAGTCACCAGTCACCAGTTACTGTCACCAGTCACTGACTACAATCCTGCGAAAAGTAAACATTCGGACTGCCTTCCATATTCAATATAAATCCGATCGGCGGGAAAGGCGTTCTGAACACACATACTTTTTCGAGTGTGGGCATATTGCTTATGTCCAGGTAAGCTCCGCCACCACAGCCACCTGATTCTCCAAGCCCGATCGAAAGATTTTTTGAGATATCAAGAGATGTAAGCTGGTTGCCCCCGCAATACAAAAACAGCAGGCCGGTATTCATTGATACATCCAGGTTAGTAAGCTGGTCACCGGTACAATCGAGTATCGTAAGTGCTGCATTACCTGTAAGATCAAGGCTGGTTATCGGGTTATACGAGCAATTCAACCAGTCGAGACGCTTAACCCCGCATAAATTCAGTGTGGTTAGTGATGTATGATCACAGAAAAGTGAGAAAAGGGAATCATTGTCAAGTTTCAGCGTTGTGATCGGGTTGTAGGAGCACCCCAGAAAACTGAGTTTTGAATTATACGTATTCGAAACTGTTATAGAAGTGATTTTATTTTGGGAACAGGAAAATCTCTCCAGAACCGGGTTATCGGTTATGTCAATTTCCGTCAATTCATTGGCGTCACAATATAAGTTTTCCAAAGCCAGATCACCCGAGGCATCCAGGGAGGTTAACCTGTTATATGAACAATCAAGATATTCCAGCTTTGCCTTGTTTTCAGTCTGAAGAGTTTTTAATTCATTGTTGTGACAGCTTAATGTATTCAAGTCAGAATTATGCGATACATCCAGCGACGTGAGCTGATTGTAACCGGTATATAAATACCTGAGTTCCGTGTTTTTTGAAATATCCATTTCGGTTAATTTGTTGCCTTCACAGGCAAGCGTTGTCAAAAGGGGATTATGTGAAACATCGAGACTGATCAGTTGATTATAATAACAAATTAAAACTTTCAGATTCGGATTTCCTGAGAGGTTTAGCCGGGTTAACTGGTTACTGCTGCAATAAAGCGTATCGAGGTTAATGAACTGCTCAATGCCGCCCAGATCCATAATCCCATAGCCTGCCGCATCTATTGTTTTCACAGCAGCAGCTTCCTGTAAACTGATTTTATTATCATGGTTTACATCAATTCCTGATTGAATCAGAACATTAAAAAAAACCGAATCTGTAATCCCGGAAACGGAATCGATATCTTCCTTTTTGCACTGTGTGAAACAAACCAGCATAGCCAGAAAAATAAAGGATCGCAGGCTCATATCTGTAAAATTAAAAATTACACTCTGTTGAAAACTGAATGTTCGGACTGCCGGAGAGATTTACTCGAAAACCGGGATAAGGGAAAGGCACTGACCAGACACATACTTTTTCAAGGCCGGGCATATCGTTCAATTCCAGAAAGTACGGAATTCCTATATAGACACCTATACCCAGGTAATAATTTTCAGAAAGATCGAGACTTGTAAACTGGTTTCCGCCGCAGGCAAGAATTCGTAAGCCGGGAAGGCCAGATGTAATCAGGTTTGTCAGCCGGTTATTCTGACAATAGAGGTTCATGAGATCTATGTTTTGCGAAATATCCAGGGATGTGAGATTATTGTTATTGCAATGCAGATATACCAGATTCGTATTTTTTGAAACATCCAGTGTTGTCAATTGATTGTTCTGGCAGTATAATGAATACAATTGGGATTGATTAGAGATATCCAGCTGAGTTAACTGATTGCTGTCACATCGCAGAAGTTGCAACTGGGTTAAGTTCGGAATAGAAAGCTCCGTCAGCTCGTTATTGCGACATTCCAAAGATAACAATCCGTTCTGATGACTAAGTTCGAGGGAGGCAATGGTATTATCATTACAATTCAATTCGTATAACGAAGATAGGTTGCTGAGATCAAGGGATGTGAGATGGTTGTAACTGCAAAAAAGACTTGAAATATTTTTATTTTCAGACAAATCAAGTGTACTCAAATTATTCCCTCCACACCAAAGTGATATCAAATCCTTATTATGTGACAGATCAAGGCTGCTGATCCGGTTATTTGTGCAATTCAAATTGGATAGCCAATGGTTCTCTGACAAATCAAGTGATGTAAGATGCATATTCCATATGCCCAGATAACTTAATAGGTTATTATGTTTTACATCAAGAACTGAGATCGGGTTATATCCTATAGTAAGATCAGCAAGGGCATAATTTTTCGAAACATCAATAGTTGTAAGTTTATTCCCACTTAAATTCAGACTTGAAAGATTTCCCAAGGCAGTCAAGTCTATGGATGCTATCTTATTATAACTGCAATCCAAAAACTTCAATGCCGGATTTTGTGAAACGTCCAGTCGGGTAAGGAGGTTGCCTTCACAATAAAGATATTCCAATTCTGGAAGTGCTGATATGTTAATGGTTGTGATCTGGTTATAGCTGCAGATCAGATCTTTAAGGTGAATAAACATCTCAATACCGCTCATGTCGTTTATACCCTTCGACTGCAAATACAGTGAAGTAATTTTTGAGGCTTCAGCCGGACTTATGATACTGTCGCCGTTTAAATCGATGTTCAGATCAAGCAGGGAGTGAAGTAAGTTTACATCTTTAATGACATAATTGGATTGAATGTCCTCGTCTTCTTTTTTGCATCCGTTGAGAAGGAATAAAAAAAGAACCAGAAAAGCGAAGAAGGTTTTCACGTTGTGGGAGTTGGGAAAAGAAAGATAGTAAAAATTTACGATTTAACGATTTACGAATGAGAAATAGTGAATGGTGACTGGTGACTGGTGATTGGTGACTGGTGATTGGTGACTGGTGACTGGTGATTGGTGACTGGTGACTGGTTGTCCTTAGTGTCCCTAAAGTCCCTATGGTCCCTATAGTCCCTGGACCAGAAGACCAGAAGACCAGAAGACCAAAAGACCAACCTCAAACCTCCTTAATCATCCATATGTTGCAATTGAAATGGCCACTGTTGCCCAGTCTGCAGGAGAGGTACCGGAAACCGGCTTTTTCATACATGCCAACGGCCTTTGATAATTCAGGCAGTGTTTCAAGGTAAAGCTGGCGGTACCCCATTTCTTTTGCCGATTCAAAGCACTTTTCCATCAGTTTTAATCCTATGCCCTTTCCACGGTATTCGGCAGATACATATAATTTCACCAGTTCGGCACATCCTTCAGGAAGGCCCGGAGTGGGGTAAATTCCGCAGCCGCCGAGCATTTTTAATTGTATATTGTTCGACAACGCTGACAGGTATGGCGACGCTGTCAGGTTGTTAGGCGACGCTGTCAGGTTGTCTTCCCAGGCAATCCAGTAACATGAGCCGGCAGTGCGGAAAAGTTCATAAAGGCGATCGGTTGTGGGATCTGTAAATACAGTTCCGGGCCTGTCGATTTTAAATTCACGGAACACTTTCCGGATAAGTTCGGCAATGGCGGGATTATCGTTGGGTGAGATGGGTCTGAATGATATCATATGAGATAATGTGCTAATGTGCTAATGTGCTAATGTGCTAATGTGATAATGTGATAATGTGATAATGTGCTAATGTGATAATGTGCTAATGTGCTAATGTGCTAATGTGCTAATGTGCTAATGTGATAATGTGATAATGTGATAATGTGCTAATATGCTAATATGCCAAAGTACTGTTTTAATAGCCCCGTGCCTTTAGGACGGGGTGACCCTAATTGACTCTCTGATTATTTGTTCGGGCTTTCAGGCCTTTCCTATTAGGGATTATTGGAAGCAAAGGGTCATATCAAAGGTAAAGTTTTTCTGAAAAATCTTTGCTAGCTTTGATTATCAGTTAAATAATAGCCTGTCATGAAACTCCTGCAGAATCTCCCTATTGCTTTAATATCATTGCTTTTCATTTCAACGGGCCTTCTGAATGCCCAGGAATTCGAGGTTACTCAAAGCAGAAATGACATACTAAACAGCATCATCAAAATGCACCAGGTATTCGGACATGATGCCGAAAGGTACTATGTCATGAAATTTACGGGAACACAGTATTTCATTGAGAAAATGGATAATCATCTGAATTCAGTCAATGAAGAATCCATTAAACTGTTCCAGGGATTGAAGACATACCAGTTGCAGGCCGCATTTCATTTTTACAACGAATTGTATATTTTCTTTTCCCATACACGCATAAATGATATAACGCTATACTACCAGAAGATTGATAAGAACAGCCTGCTTCCGCTTACAGAGCCGATCACAATTACAACAATCAAAAATATCAAAGGAGCCTGGGCTGATTTTCATTTTGCCCTTTCGAAGAATGAAACAAAACTACTTGTTGCCTGCAGGACAAAACTAACCTGGTCGGGTTCCCAATTCAACGAAATGTATGTATTTGGTGAGAATCTTGAGCTTATCTGGAAAAGGAAGGATTCATTTGAATTCAGGGGTCAGGGGCCAAGGGACAATCTCTACCTGGTGGACGAAACCGGTAATGTCTCGGTGCTCAGCCTCATGAAAAGGGAATCGATCATATCACTGATCCGTGATTACCGTAACATGTACGCCATTTACAGGTATACCCGTGACGGCAATGATTTCAATGAATACCCCATCACACTGAATGATAAATATATAAGGGGAATAAGGATAATAGCCGGCGAGAACGGGGACCTGATCTGTGCCGGATTGTATTCTGAAATATTTAAAACCGGGATAAGAGGAACTTTCTTCATGCGGATCGACGGCATTACTTCACAGATCGTGGATACACAGCTGAATGCTTTTGACGATGCCACCATGGCAGAACTGACAGCCATGAACGAACCTACTATCCGTAATGAAGAGTTGCTGAGTTATGTCATTACGGATATCCTTCTGCGAAACGACGGAAAAATGATCCTCATTGCCGAACAGGTTTTTCATCAAACCTATAACACGTACAACAATATCATAGTCACCAATTATGATTTAAGCGGACAGGTGTACTGGACCCGTATCATTGCAAAAAGGCAGAATTTCAATTATAACAATATTTCAGCCCCTGATATAGACCTGGTTGATTACCGCGATTTTATAAGGGGGACGGGATATATGGATGCCAGTGCCAATAACCTGTGTTCCTATGCACTGATGGCGCCTGTAGACGGGAATAAAATTGTATTGTTTTACAACGACGATATCAGGAACATGAATAATCCGGCGGGTAAGGCATTCAGCCGGCCTAGAAAATCATACCTACTGGCAGTAACCATCGACGAATTCGGGAATGTATCAAAACAAGCCCTGGTACCCTGGAAAAAGAAACAATTATTCCCCGAACCGATTAGGTTTTATGATACTCTCCATGAAACCATTGTTATACCTGCATTCCGGAACAGGAGCATCAGTTTTTATAAGATTACCGCAAGATTTTAACAGGGCATTCTTTCGCCCTTTCAGGGCTGAATAAACCCATATAACCACAACCACAGGGTTTCACCCTGGTGTCTTGCACCCTTTCAGGGTGACTCTCCCTACAGCCATTATTATATCCATTGCCGTTAGGCAGGATTAATTACCCATTGTACTTACAAGACCATGAATAAATACTGACGTCAACTTGTCACAAAATAGCTCTGAAAGGGCGGTATAACCCAGCACAGGGTGAAACCCTGTGATACAGGTTGATTAATAGTCAGCCCTGAAAGGGCGAAAGAATAGGAATTATTGATTCCATGATTTCACAAGATCAATGAAATCGCTCCTGTTGCCGTAGGGATCAAAATTGTAATTCAAATCTCCAAGATCAAGAATCATCTGTCTTGTAAGGGTGCCCTTATACATGGATTGTTTCATAAGCAATCCGAATCCTGTAATGGCAGCCGCAAATTTCATTTCCTGTGATGCGGTTTCAATGCTTACCGGATTATAGTTAACGTCAATGGATACCAGGCGACTTTGTTCTTCTCCCGGTTTTTTGTACCTGAAATCAAAACGTGCTGTTTTTCCGGTTGCGTCCGGGGCAGGTATGATTTCATACAATGCCGTAATAGTTTGCGATGCGCCAATTTCGCCTGCATCCACAGTGTCATTTTGAAAATCGTCCTCATTCAGGCTCCTGTTTTCATAACCAATCAGCCTGAATGAATCCACCGCAGATGAGTTAAATGTGATCTGGATTTTTGAGTCCTTTGCTACTGTATAAAACTTTGAACGTTCCTGGATGAATACCTTCTGTATTTGTTTTGCATTGTCAATGTACTCGTAATTACCGTTTCCTTTATCCGCAATTTGTTCCATCATATAATCGTTCAGGTTTCCCTCACCTACTCCCAGTACGGTCAGATATATTCCGCTTTTTCTTTTCTCTTCGATAAGGCTGATCAGTTCATCGTTTGATGAAGGGCCTACATTAAAATCGCCGTCTGTTCCAAGTATCACCCTGTTATTCCCGTTTTCTATGAAGTTTTCCTGTGCAATTTCATAGGCTGTAGTCAGTCCTGCCGCGCCCGCTGTGCTCCCTCCTGCACCAAGTTTTTCAATGGCATCAATTATCTTCTGCTTTTCATCACCTCCGGTTGAAGGCAGCAATACACCCGACTGTCCTGCGTAGGTTACTATGGCCACCTTATCCTTATCCCTTAAATTTGCCGCCATTGTAATAAATCCTGATTTAAGGATACCAAGCTTGTCTGAAGAGGCCATGGAACCTGAAACATCAATCAGGAAAACATAGTTAGTACCCGGAATTTCATCTTCGGGAATATCTATTGCTTTAATACCAAGCCTGAGCAGATGGTGACCCGGCTGCCACGGACAAGATACCATTTCGGCATTAAGACCTATGTTTTCTCCTGCTTGTGGCTGAGGATAATCAAACGTGAAAAAATTAATGTACTCTTCAACTCTTACAGATGCTTTGGGAGGTACCTGTCCCAGGTACATGAAACGGCGCATGTTGGTATATGATGCACCGTCGGCGTCAATTGAAAAAGTTGAGACCGGTTGTACGGATGTCTTTATGAAGGGATTTTCGTCGTAATCCTTATATTTTTCACCGCCAACAAATCCGTTTTGAAAATAATCTCCGTCATTAAAATTGAGATCGGCACTGCCATCATACTTGTCACACTGTGCGAAAAGAAGAAATGCAACTAAGGTTTTAATCAGGGTTTTCATAACTTTTGGTTTTGATAGATGGATGAACAATATGGAATTTTCGTTGCGTGACTAGTCGAATTTCTCTATCTTAAGCGCTTTCTAAATGCCTATGCAAAAGCTTCTGTCATTGCCGGAGAACCTGGTTTCATCATTTTTTGAAATCACCGGGAATTCTCAAAAAGATTGGTTTGTTACCAGTGATCCAGCGGGATCAAAAATCGGATCGGGCGGAGGAACGGCTTATCTTCTGGCTGAACACAGTAAGCATTCTGAGAAGGATTTCATGCATTACATCGGCTCGGATAAAAAAATAATCATTCATGCCGGAGGACAAAGTCGCCGGCTTCCTGCCTATGCCCCTTCCGGAAAAATACTTACTCCTGTCCCAGTGTTCCGCTGGAGCCAGGGACAGCGACTTGACCAGACTTTGCTTGACCTTCAGATGCCACTGCTATCACGTATCATGGAAGCATCAGCTTCGCATCAGCATGTGATGATTGCAGCAGGCGACGTTCTCATTCAATCCTCCGAAGTCTTCTATGACCTGCCGGAATCCGATATTGTATGTTTCGGCATGTGGGCCGATCCACATCTCGCTTCCAATCACGGTGTGTTTTTTACAACCCGGAATGCCCCGTCGGAACTTGATTTTATGTTACAGAAGCCGTCACATGCCGTTATTGAGAAGCTTTCCTCTTCGCACCTGTATCTTATGGACATCGGCATATGGATTCTCAGTGACAGGGCCATTGAGATTCTGATGCAAAAATGCGGGTGGACCGGCGAGTCTTTTAGCAATATTAGACCTGCTTATTATGATTTATACAGTGCTTTCGGAACCTGCCTGGGCCGGAACCCGTCCTCCGCAGATTGCGATATCAGCGGCCTGTCCGCATCCATTGTTCCCCTGAATGACGGTGCTTTCTATCACTACGGAACTTCAACGGAGCTGATCAGTTCCACTGAAAAAATTCAGAACCGGGTACAGGACCAGAGAAACATCTGGCATAACCGTGTAAAACCTCATCCTTCACTTTTTGTGCAAAATTCAATTGCAGATGTAAGCTGGGAAAAGCATCACCATCATACGTGGATTGAAAACAGTCATGTGCCCTCCTCATGGAAACTCAGCCATGATCATATCATTACCGGGGTTCCGGGAAATGACTGGGAGATTGAACTGAACCCCGGAATCTGCCTTGATGTGGTTCCTGTAGGTGAAAGCTCTTTTTGCATCAGGCCTTACCATATTTCCGATACGTTCAGAGGTGAATGCGGAAAGCAGGAAACGTTGTGGTTAAACAAGCCTTTAAATGACTGGTTCAAAGAGCGTAGGCTTGATTTTGAATCCGCCGGTATGAATAAGACAGGCGATATACAGTCGGCCCCCTTGTTCCCGGTTACAGGAAATATATCAAAGGCCGAAGAACTTGTCAAATGGATGATCGGACAATCCGACAGGGACGATTCAGGGCAATTATGGCTTAAATCCTCAAGGCTTTCTGCAGATGAGCTTTGCTCAAATGCTGACTTAAAGCGGCTAAACAGACAGAGAACAGCGTTTCGTCAGAAAAACATTGAGAAGCTCACCCTGAACTACCGGCATAGTGTTTTTTACCAGTCGGACCTCAAGCACACGGCTGCAGAATTTGCCGGGACCGGCATGACGGTTCCCGGTCCGTTGCCGGAAACGGATCCTGCCCTTCTGCAATGCCGAAATCATATGTTCCGTTCTGAGATTCTCAGGTTAAAAGGACTTGATGGTTCAACCGAAGAAAGTTCTGCTTTTGGCGCTCTCAGGTCATCCATACTTAACACAGCACCCCGCAATTCGGTTCCTAAGATTAATATTTTTTCTGACCAGATCATTTGGGGCAGAAGTCCTGCCCGTCTTGACCTGGCCGGAGGCTGGTCAGATACACCGCCATACTGCCTTCAGAACGGCGGCAGTGTGCTCAACATGGCCGTTGAACTGAATGGGCAGCCACCCATCCAGGTGTTTATCCGTCTTTCAAGTGAAAAGAAAATCATTCTGCGGTCTATTGACAACGGCGTATCTGAAATTATTGAAACGTATGAACAACTCGCCGGCTTCAACCTTGTAGGTTCTGCCTTTTCAATTCCAAAAGCGGCACTGTACCTGGCCGGTTTCCATCCTGATTTTTGCGGGACTTCCTATTCTTCACTTAAGGAACAACTCGATGATTTCGGAGGCGGCTTTGAAATCTCTTTGCTTGCAGCCATTCCAAAAGGTTCCGGACTAGGCACAAGTTCGATATTAGCAGCTACAATACTCGGAACCATCAGCGATTTCTGTTCGCTCAACTGGGATCACCGTGTGATTTGCCACCGCACCCTTATTCTTGAACAGCTTTTAACCACAGGCGGAGGATGGCAGGATCAGTATGGAGGTATCCTTGCGGGTATCAAGCTTCTCGAATCCGAGCCGGGAATCCAGGACAAGATCAGTGTTCGCTGGATGCCCGACAGGTTATTTACCCAACCTGACAATAAGGACAGCTGGCTGTTGTATTATACAGGTACAACGCGCATTGCCAAAAGCATCCTGGCTGAGATTGTACGGGGAATGTTTTTAAATGAAGGAACACGCCTGCGGATCATCGGTGAAATTAAACAACATGCGTCATACCTGGCACAGACCATACAACAGTCGGATTATCTTCATACAGCCCGCATGGTAGCGCATTCGTGGAAACTCAATAATGCGCTCGACAGCGGAACGAATACACCCGATGTACAGCGGATTATAGATGTCATCGGAGATTTCACGGCTGGTTTTAAATTGCTGGGAGCCGGCGGGGGCGGGTATATGCTCATAGCGGCCAAAGATCCGGTGGCGGCGCTGAAGATCAGGAAAGTACTGAATGAAAATCCTCCGAACCGCACCGGCAGGTTTGTTGAAATGAATGTCAGCCAGACGGGATTCCAGGTTTCGAGGTCGTGAACAGCCCTGGCTGTCATTATTTTATCCCCAGCTCTGTTGGAGGAATGGGCGCAGGAACCACGTTGTTGATCGGCTTGGTGCTTTTCAGGTAAGCATAGATAGCATGCAAATCGTCATCTTCGATAACTGCAAAATTCTGCCAGGGCATAGGTGGTAGTAATATCCTGCTGCCTTCAAGTCCTTTGAATTTACCCTCTTTAACGGCACGGGTGAAATTCTCCAGGGTCCAGTTCCCGATACCGGTCTGATCTGAAGTCAGGTTGGCAGAAAACGACTGTCCCCAGGGCCCGGCGGCTGTTGTAAGGTCCATTGTAATGAGTGCCCATCCGTTTTTCACGCAACTGCCAGTCGGTTTGGCAGCCGGTTTATCCGCCTGGTAACCCGAAAGCAACCGGTCGGTTATGAGGGTTGCACCCTGCGGTGTTACGTTTTTCGGAGAATGGCAATCATGGCAACCCATAATGGTCACCAGGTATTCTCCACGTTTTACCGTGTCCATCGCCGTGGGTTCAGGTCCCTTCTTTTCATCATTGGCCTTTTTGTTTGAACAGGCAAAAAGAATTCCCAAAGCCAGCAATAGCGGCAATACATAAATAAACTTTTTCATAGTGGTTCGGTTAATACAGTTAATTGTTAGTTTGGAAAGCGGTCAATTTACTGACAACTACACCACATAAAAAGTTCATTTAACCGTTAAGTAAATTTTTTACTTTTTTGTAAAAAGGTAGGGCGTATATTCAATGAAGTCAGCCACTTTTACTGTCACTGATTTGACCATGCCTTCTTCAACTGTAAAAGGAAATACAGCGGTTTCAAACTCGGGATCTGAAAAAACTGCATAAAAACGATTTCCTCCCAACGGGCCAAGCGTTACATCAAATTGGTGATGACTGAATTTCATATGAAGCTCGTTATTTTGAAGCAGCACTGTCATCTTCCCATATACATCGTTTACGTATTCTCCTGTATATTTTTCAAGAGGAAGGGCAGTTTTCAGATGCATCGAAACCGAATCTTCCTTTTGTTTCCTGTAATGTGCGGTGGCAGTCATATCGCTTCGTTCACGGTCATAGAAAAACTTTTCGTAATTCCTGTAAGGAAGCCCGAGAAATGCATCAGTGACCTCACCTGCCAGGGCGTAAAATAGGGTATTGCGGATAGAATTGGTAAGGATGACAATACCCAGCTTTTGATCCGGAACCAGGGTGACACTTGATAAATAACCTGTGACCCCTCCGGTGTGGGAAATAATAATTTGATCTTCATATTCCCTGATGCCGAACCCCAGGCCATATAGTTCAAAATGGCTCCTGTTAAACGGTGCACCTCCTGTGCCTTCAATTGAATGCGGATACCAGGCTTCATCAATTGCTTTTTCAGGAACAATTTGTTTTCCTTCAAAAGATCCTTTATTGAGCAGCATGATCATCCATTTCGACATATCATTTACCGAAGAAGAGATACTGCCGGCCGGTGCCATGTTATCAATCGAGCAATAGGGAACACTTACCACCTGCCCTTTCACGATATCATGTGGAACCGTCCTGTTTACAGCTGAAGGCATTTGAGCATTTAATGGCAGTGTACTTGTCATTCCAAGCGGATCAAATATCCGTTGTTTCACAAAATCCTCCCATTGGATACCTGTAGCACGGGGAATAATTTGTCCCGCCACTGTGAATGCCGCATTGCAGTATCCATAAACAGTCCGGAACGGGTATACTGCCTTAATATGACCCATTCGTTCGATCACATCTTCGCGGCTCAGATCGCTTTTCCAGTAGGTAAAGTCGCCCTGGAACGTCTTGAACCCGATCCGGTGCGACATAATATCTCGAATGATAGCCTGTTCACCGGCAGCTTTATTATCGAGTTTAAATTCAGGAATCCATTTTGTCACTTGGTCATTCAGTGTCAGCTTTCCTTCTGACTGAAGCATTGCCAGCGATATGGCCGTAAAAGCCTTTGTATTGGAGCCGATCATGAACAGGGTATTTTCATCCACCGGGTCATTTTTGCCCCATTCTTTCACTCCATAACCTTTTGCCAAAACCACTTTGCCATCCTTAACCACAGCAATTGCCAGGCCCGGTAGCCTTTCTGTCTTAAGTGAACGATTAATGTAATTATCGAGACTGTCGGTTATAAATGAAGGAAGGTTGCTCTGTGCAAACCCATTGAATACCAGATTCAGAAAAAGAATCATCAGAAATAGACGTGTACTTTTCATTGGAAATAATTTGAGATTTAAGATAGAAAAAATTCTTTTCCAGATCACTGATAATCAAAATTTTCGTTATATTTATTGTACTTCTTTTAAAACTTCCTTAACAATTCATTTTCTAAATCTCTAAATCTAACCGCATGAAGCCTGTATTATTTATTTTATCGCTTGCATCATTGATTGCCTGCAGCACCCAGCCAAAACCCATGACCGATACACAGCTGAAAGCCGTTATTGAAGAAGGACAGCCAGTGATTAAGGCCTATATGGATGCACTTAAAACATTTGATGTGCCAGAATTAATTGCTTTATCAGATACTGCGGATAGCAATTTCATGATGGTTGTTGTTGGCAATGTAATAAGAACAAAAGATATTACCGGAACAGTAGGCTCGCTGTCAGGACAGTCTTTTGTCACCAAAGAAGAAAAATATTTAGTGCTCAGCCCGGCTGAATTCATTTACTACTGGCACGGGGCCAATGATGTATACCTTAAAACCGGTGATACCATTAAAGTGCCTGAGTACTTCTCAAGTTGGTTTTTCCACAAAGTAAACGGTGAATGGAAAATATTATACGGTCATGAGTCACAGCCCTTACCAACAAGCGCCCTGGCAGCAGCCGATTCAACTGCAAAATAACATCAAAAATGCCGGTTTATATACCGGCATTTTTCATTAAAACCTTATTCTCCATAACATTACAGGAACTATTCCCATTTGAGAGGCCTCTTCAATTTTGCCTGAATCTGGGTTATACATATTGAAGAACCGGTTTTTATGGTTTGTAAGGTTGGTAATATCAATTGCCCATTCCTGACTGTATTTTTTACGGTTCATCTTGAATGCAATTCTCAGGTCGGCCCTGTAATAATCACTGTTTGGCTTGTCAAAGGCATGGGCATAATCGTAAACGGTTTCACCTTCCTGCTGTGACTGTGCAAAATCAATCGGTATCGAGCGCATCCCCCCTGCCCATGTGAATTTCAGATCAGCCGTAATTGCCTGTTGTTTTGGCAGCTTAAATTCATAACCACCCAGCACGTTCAACACATAGTTCCCGTTATAGGCGGTATTTCGCAAAACATTGTCGCTTCCCCTGTATTTCGAATCAAAAACCGAAAGGGTAGCCAGGTAATAATAATTACCCGACAAAAATCTTTCAAGCGTGAGTTCAATTCCCAGGTTTCTTCCTTTGCCTTTGTTCACGAGGCTGTCGAGGTTCATGTCGTAATAACCCCCATCGGAATTGATTACCGAAATGGAGGACGGATACCTTTTAACAGGTATGTCATACAATGCCTGGTAGTATGCTTCGGTCTTCAGTCTCAGGTTTTCGTTGATCAGTACGTTGTAACCCAGCACCAGGTGCCTGCTTTTTGAAAATTTAAGGTCAAGATTCGGCTGGGTGTAAACACGGTTTATTGTATCGGTGAGGACTTCCCTGAAATATATGGTCCTGGGTTGCATCTGGCTGTGGAGACCGAATCCCAGGCTCAGCGAATTGGTTTCATTCATCTGCCATTGCAATGAAATTCGGGGTTCCAGTGCCAGCTCTTTGTTCAGGTTAACCTTTTGCGCATGCAACCCCGCCACATACGAGAACTTGTCGGAGAATTTATGCTGCCATTGGGCATATGCCTGTACAAGGTTCACATTGCCGCTGTAATCATACAGATGAACAAAAACGAAACTTTCTTTCAAATAGGTACTGTCAAGGTATCCCATTGAAATGGCCTCAAGATTGATTCCTGCAATCAGGTTATCCTTTGAGCCCAGTTTGCTTCGCAATTCCTCCGAAACAAACAGCTTTGATTCATGAGAATCATTGCCATAATCAGTATCCTTGATATCATTTTTAAAAGAATTGCTGTTTGTGCTGTTTCCCGAATAAGTTCCGGCAATTGTTGTTTTAAGTCTTGAATTTTCTTTAAACCTCAATATATGGGAAACGCCTGCTACACCGGTTGTTGAAGCATAATTGGTATAGGTGCTCCGGTTGTACTCGTTTTTGTCTTCACTGAAAGTAATGTGATTTTTACCGCCAAGGGCAAATACGGATATTCTTCCCAACTTTGCAGAAGGAATGTCTATCTTCAGCGCAAGATCCTGGTAATACGGCACGGCACCTACGCCGATATCAATTCCCAGGGCATCAAAAACGCCCATTGTTGAATACCTGTAATTGGCGAGGTACGAAGCATTTGATTTTTTCGAGAAGGGCCCTTCAGCACCGAGTTCGAACCCGTTAAATCCCACCTGCCCCATGTATTCTCTCTTTTCGTTATTTCCATTGCGGATTCCGAGATCAAACACACCTGAAAAAGCATTTCCATATTGAGACGGAAAGGCACCGCTGAAAAAATCGGAATTGCTGAGCACGTTGTTGTTGAGCATGCTGATGGGGCCGCTTGTGGAACCCATGTCCCCAAAGTGGTTGGGATTCGGAATCGGCACTCCTTCGAGCTTCCAGAGTAATCCTGATGGGGAGTTACCTCTTACAATAATGGCGTTAACCTGGTCGGAACCCACCATCACACCGGCGAAATTCTGGGTCATCCTGGCCGGGTCGCCCCAGCTACCGGCATATCTTTCAGTTTGCTCAATCGTGAAGGAACGGGCGCTCACCATGGCCATATCGTTGAGCGGCTTGTCACGCCTGGAGTTTGCCTTTACAATGACAGCCTGTGTTTCGATCACATTTTCTTCAAGAGGTATTTTAAGCACAAGCTCTTTGCCGGAGATCAGTTCAATGGCTGACAGGGTTACAGTTTTGTAACCAATAAAGCTTACCTGCAGGGAAAGTCGGCCCACAGGTACCTTTTCAAGCCTGAATTGTCCTTTTTCATTGCTTGTAGTGCCGGTCAACGGGTTGGAATTCAGAATAACAACTGAGGCACCCACAACCGGTGTTTCTGTAGTGGCTTCCACAACAGTGCCACGGATTGTCTGAGTAATGGTTTGCGCCTGTGCATTGAGCATGATCGTGAGAAGGCAGATTATGCCTGTTAGAAATTTTGTCATGATAAGGGTTTTTAATTATGGACAAGATTTTTGCAACAAGGTTGCAGGGATTATTTACGATTTACGATTTGGGATTTACGATTTGGGATTTACGATTTGCGAGTAAAACTAATATCGTATTCTTGATGACGATAGGTCTAATCGGTAAGCTATGGAAAGTAAAAGGTAACCGGTATTTAGTAACCGGTATTCAGTAATCGGTAATCGGTATTCAGTAATTGGTATTCAGTAATCGGTAATCGGTAATCGGTAATCGAAAATCGGTTACAGGGAATAAACGAAGCGTAGTTGCAAACTACGCTCAGTGTTAACGCTCAGGGTGACCTTCGTTAATCGTAAATCTAAAATCGTAAATCTATTAGATTCCTTATAACCACGGATGCGCAGTAACATCCGAAAACCGGAGGCATATACGATATTGTGCCTACAACCGATCTTTTGTTTTCTTCACCGGTTACCTCACGGATGGCTTTTTTGCTTACCGGTTCGGGGGAATACACTACGGTTATGCCGTTGAAAATTCCCTGCCTGTGAAGGTATTTGCGTACCATATAGGCAAATTTGCAGTGATGCGATTCAGAAATGTCTGCAATGGCAACTGATTCAGGTGCGATTCTCCCTCCCGAGCCCATTGAGCTGACTACACGGTGTCCTTTTTTTACAGCCGCGGCAATCAGGAAGACCTTAGGAGTAAGTGTGTCGATGGCATCCACCACGTAATCGAACGGTTGATCCATGATGGCTTCAAACTTATCCTCTTTCAGGTATTCCGAAATAACATGCAATTTAATTCCGGGGTTAATATCGGTGAGCCTCGCAGAAAACAGGTCGGCCTTTTTCTTTCCTTCATTGCTTTCAAGGGCAATCACCTGGCGGTTCCTGTTTGAAATGGTAACCACATCCCCGTCAATGACAGTCATTTCACCGATTCCGGCACGGCAAAGCTGCTCTGCGGCATATCCGCCTACTCCGCCCAATCCGGCGACCAGTACGTGTGCCCGGTTCAGTTTATCCGTATTTTCCTTGCCTATAAGAAGCTCTGTGCGGCTTAACCAATGATCCATATTCTATAGTGTATGAAAACAGCGGACGAAGTTATCCATAATTTGTTTCTGCAAATCCGTAACGGTTGTATTTCTCAGCGATGCCGCCCTGGCATACACATCCTGTATGGAATACCCGGCATCATCGGTTTCAAAAAAGAGGTTTTCGGGAGGAATTTGCTGAAATAGCCTGAAGGCTTTGCTTCGTTCATTGAAAAGCATGTGGCCGAACGACAGGTAGCAGTTTTTCTTCATCAGCTGACGGGCAATTGAGATATCAGCGTTGAACCAGTGGAATATCCAGGGAATTTTGGGATCGAATGACTTACGGTAAGCGAGCATTTCACTGTAGGAACGCACACAATGGATGATTACGGGCTTTTTGACAGCCTTTGCCAATTTCAGATGCGAAGCGAATACCTCTTTCTGTAAATCATAATTCACTTCTATGGCCTTGTCCAGTCCCGTTTCCCCAATTGCAATTACATCTGCTGACTTTGAGAGGTGTTCAACCGTTTTCAACTGATCCTTACAGGTTGATTCAGAAAGATGCCAGGGATGGAGGCCAACAGACTTAGAGCATGGCAGGCTCATGTTTTCAGCCTGGTATGGAAACACATTCAGAACAACACGCGTACCCGGTGTGGTATACCAGGTATGAGCATGAATATCGATATAATATAAGGTCTGATCCATATGGTTGTTTGATTCAATAGCCCCGGCATTCACCAGCCCCGGCATTCACTTGTCCCTGCATTCAATAGCCCCGGCCTTCAGGCCGGGTTAGCAAAACCGGTACCACTAGTACCCGGCCTTCAGGCCGGATCCGGTTCCGATAATATGGTCTCCTTAATCACCTTCGGGAAATACTCATATTCGAGTGCATGAACCCTTTCTGCAAGACTTTCAGCGGTATCATCAGGGTGAACCGGGCATTTAGCCTGAAATATGGTGTCGCCCCTGTCGTATTCGGGGTCTACATAATGGATGGTTATTCCTGAGAATTTTTCTTTGGCTGCTATGACAGCCTCATGCACATGATGGCCATACATTCCTTTGCCTCCATAGTCCGGTAGCAGGGCCGGGTGGATGTTAATTATGCGGCGCTGATAGTGTTGCATAAGGTTGGCGGGGACAAGCCACAGGAATCCGGCAAGAATAATCCAGTCGATTTCTCTCTGTTTCAGATATTCAAGTACCGTATCGCGATGATAAAAATCATCGCGGTTAAAAATAAGGAACGGTACATTATGCTTCTTTGCACGCTCAATAACGAAGGCATCAGGACGGTTTGTACAGATGCATGAAACCCTTATCATTGGCTCGTTCTGGAAGTATGCGATTATATTCGCAGCGTTGGTGCCGGAGCCCGAAGCAAACAGGGCAAGATTGACTGTCTTCATTAACAAAATATTAAAAATCAATACAATATAATCAATAATACCGTCGATAACGGTCAGAAATCAAAGAAAAATTCAAATTTGTTTGTTTTTTCCTTATTATTGCATTTTCTTTGCACAACATTTTTAAAAATTAAGTAACAATTAAAATTTGGTATTATGTCAGACATTGCATCTAGAGTAAAAGCTATTATTGTTGACAAATTAGGTGTTGATGAAAGCGAAGTAACCCCCGAAGCCAGTTTTACAAATGATTTGGGTGCTGATTCACTGGATACCGTTGAACTGATCATGGAATTTGAAAAAGAATTCAATATCGGAATTCCCGACGATGCTGCAGAAAACATTGCTACCGTTGGCGATGCCATCAAGTACATTGATGAAAACGTAAAGAAGTAAATTTTATTTTTTCTCAAACTATCACTTTATGGAGTTAAAGCGAGTAGTGGTTACCGGCCTTGGAGCGGTGACTCCCTTAGGTAATAATGTGGATGATTATTGGAATGGTTTAGTTAATGGTGTAAGTGGAGCTGATTTAATTACTCGTTTTGACACTGAAAATTTCAAGACAAAGTTTGCCTGTGAAGTTAAAAACTTCAAACCCGAAGATTACTTCGATCGAAAAGAACAGAAGAAATACGACCTTTTCACTGTATTTGCCCTTGTAGCTGCCGACCAGGCAGTGGTTGATTCAGGTATGAATCTGGAAACTGTCGACAAGGACAGAGTTGGAGTAATCTTTGGTTCAGGCATCGGTGGATTCAATACTTTTCTGAATGAAGTCAGGGATTATTTCAAGGGTAATGGTATACCCCGGTTCAATCCTTTCTTCATTCCCAAAATGATCTCCGATATTGCTGCCGGGCATATTTCGATTAAATATGGATTCCGCGGTCCCAATTATGCCACCGTATCAGCCTGCGCTACCGCTACAAACGCCATTATAGACGCTTATAACCTGATCCGCTTAGGGAAAGCCGATATATTTGTAACAGGAGGTTCCGAAGCCGGTATTTGTGAGCCCGGGATCGGAGGTTTCAATGCCATGCATGCGCTTTCAACAAACAATGAAGAATATAAGACCGCATCCAGGCCATTCGACAAAACCCGCGATGGTTTTGTAATGGGTGAAGGAGGCGGAGCCCTGATTCTTGAAGAATACGAACATGCCAAAGCACGCGGTGCTAAAATTTATGCTGAACTCATCGGAAGCGGACTTTCAGCAGATGCTCACCATCTTACTGCTCCTCATCCCGAAGGTATTGGTGCCACGCTGGTTATGAAGCATGCCATTGAAGATGCAGGAATAAAACCTGAGGATATAGATTACGTCAATGTTCACGGCACATCCACACCGCTCGGTGACATTTCGGAAACAAAGGCTATTATTTCGGTTTTCGGAGAACATGCCTATAAGCTGAACATCAGTTCAACAAAATCAATGACCGGACATTTGCTTGGTGCTGCAGGGGCAATTGAAGCCATAGCTGCTATCCTTGCGATAAAATTTAATACAATTCCGCCAACAATTAACTTTTCTCATCCGGATGAGGAAATCGATGCCAAACTGAACCTTACTTTTAACAAAGCGCAGCAACGTACTGTAAATACTGCACTCAGCAATACTTTCGGTTTTGGCGGACATAATACGTCGGTTATATTCAGAAAATATTCTGCTTAACAGTGTTAAAATCCCTGATTCGAGCCAATCGTTACCTGTTCCCCCCCGAAAAAAGCTTTGTCAGGCAACTTAAAAGAATCCTGGGTTTCAGACCCCGAAATCTGAAGCTCTATCAACTTGCTTTCGTTCATAAATCAGCCTCGCATATTGTTTTCAACGACGCCAAGCTGAACAATGAACGGCTTGAATTTCTCGGCGATGCCATCCTTGACGCCCTTGTAGGCGAATACCTTTTCCGGAGATTTCCCGATAAAGAAGAAGGGTTCCTTACTCAAACCCGTTCCAAACTTGTTAACCGTGATAATCTGAATCACCTTGCCATTAAACTCGGGATAAGCGAGATGATCATTTCTAAATTATCCCGTGACAATCATAAATCGGTTTACGGCGATACGCTAGAGGCGCTTATTGGTGCCCTGTACCTGGATAAGGGTTATGTTAAGACAAAAGAAATTGTGCTTGAAAGAATAATCCAGAGCGATATAAATATTAACCGGCTGCTTTCTACGGAGACTGATTTCAAAAGCCGGGTTATTGAGTGGGGCCAGAAGAATAAAAAGGCAATCAGTTTCACCAGTTTTGAGGAAACCGAGGAACAAAGCAATTCCCCGCTATTCATTACTCATCTCTTTGTAGTGGACGATGTGGTAGGAAGAGGCAGCGGATCATCCAAAAAAGAAGCCGAACAAAACGCCGCACGTCAGGCGTTGCAGTTGTTGGAATAGGGTGCATATATCCCCGTCATTGCGAGGAGCATGGCAAATCATTGATTATAATAGTAATAAATGCGACGAAGCAATCTGCCGGCACCAGCAGAGCGTTGCAAAAACCGGTTACTGAATTTCGAATACTGCTTTTTTTAAGGTACTGCCTGTTCAGTGCAGATTGCTTCTGACCGTAGGAACCGGTCATCGCAATGACGTGCTATTTATTATATTTGTACTTTAATTCTCCTCATGCCCGAACCAAACGACAAAAAGAAGACTGTAAAGCTTAAAGTGGCTAAGGATATCCATTTTAAGATGATCGGCATTTCGTGTCATGAAAACGACTACAGGCTTGTTTGGGCGATCAATGAAAATATGAAGTTACAGTTCCTCAGGATCGGCAACCTTGTCGTTCACAATACAAAAATTCAGGAAGACCTTGAATTCAGCCGGTACCTCTTTGATGACGAAGACCGGTATATGAAATACTACCTCATTGCCAACCGTTGTCCCGATGGATTCTTATTCCCTGAAGTACGTAATCTTGATTTTGTACTGCAGATTGTTGGTGAAATCACTCCGACAGAACTGAAGGAACTTGAAACAAAGATCAAATCGATTGATGTAGTTTCAACGGCGTTTATACTGCAGCCGGAGAAAATAAAGGGAATTAGGGAGATTACATTTGAGGTGTGAAAACAACCTGACAGCGTCCGGAGGATCTGTAAGCGTTGTTTTTATAAATCTATTTGAGTCCGGTTGTTTTTGGTTTCAGAACCATTAATTACAATACAGGTGCTAAATTTCGAGGACAATAATCACAACGCTGACAGGTTCTCCGGACGCTGTCAGGTTGTGATTATTGTCCCCCCGTCTTTTCCGTTGCAAGGATCATTTTGATCCCGAGGTTGCTGCCTATTTGCAGTACATCCACAAGATCCTGGATGGTCAATGTGGCATCGGCCCTTACAACGATGGTTACATCCGGCAGTTTATCCTTTATTGCCCCCAGTTCCGTTGTGAGATCCTGGTATATAACAGGCTTGTCGTCGATGTAATACATTTTATTTTTGGTAACGGAAAGGGTCATCTGCTTTTTGGCAATTGTCTGGGTTGAATTGGCCTTTGGCAGGAATAACCTGATGACATGAGGATTGGCAAACGTTGACACAATCAGAAAGAACAGCAGTAAAAAAAACATGATGTCATTCAGAGAGGCCGTTGCCACTTCCACCTTAAACTCGTGTCGTCTTTTGATCTTCATATTTACTTGCTCACAATGTTCATAAACTCGAACGCCTCTTCCTCAACCTGCGAAATGAACCGGTCAATTCGCATATTGAGGATGTGATAGCCGGTAAACGCTATGATACCCACAATAAGTCCGCTTCCGCTTGAGATCATCTTTTCATACAAACCACCTGAAATAATTCCGATACTTATGTTATCGGTGAGCGAAATGTTATAGAATATCTTTATAATACCTGAAATGGTTCCGATGAATCCAAGCATCGGCGCAATTCCGGCGATAAGGCCCAGATAACCGAGATTCCGGCTTACTCTTGCCACTTCGATATTGCTTGCTGATTCCAGAGTACTTTCAATTTCATCGGGTGATTTGCCTATCTTATGGATCACTTTGCTGAATATTCGGGAATAGGATGACTGATCCTGGTTAAGATGTTTTTCAGCAGCTTTCAGATCGCCTTTCCTGAGCTGATCATTGAAGTAATTCACAAAGCCCGGATCAATTGCAAGTGAATGCCGCAGATCGAGCGATTTTTTAACGATGAGATAAACTGCAATTATGGATAAAATAACGATGGGGATCAGAATATATCCGCCCTTCAGAAATAACGAAAGAAAAGAGATCTGACCGGTAGCGGATTTGTTTGAAAGTTCAACTGCGTATTCGGAACCTGTGGATTGTGCAAGAAGCAAAATAGTGGTAATCATATTTTAGTTTTTCAGTTCAGTAATAACGTAAATTTTCAGGTTGGAGGTACAAAAATAATAAACTGTTTTTCAGTTCAACCTGCAGGTATGAAATTAATAGGCATTCTGAACATGAAATTTATTGGTTTGCCACGCATCATGCCGGGTTTCCAGGGAGGCATGTTCTGAATGGTTTTAATGGCTTCCTGGTCGATTATCGGATTTACTCCCTTTTCAACCTTAACATTGGTTACTTTACCCGATTTATTTATGACGAAACTGACAATCACAACGCCGTGAATTTTCTGCTTTAAAGCCAATGGCGGATACCGTAAATTCTTTTCCACATAAAGGGTTACATTTCCTCCGGAAAATTCAGGTATACGGTCAAATGCCCCGCTTCCTCCCATTCCGCTGCCGTCACCCGGCAGAAATCCGCCAAATGCCGTGCTGTCATCCACGAACAACCCTCCCAAATCATTTTCCACGCTGGCATCTTTGGGCTCTTCGGGAGGAGGAATGAACTGCTCAACAGGCGGCTTATCCGTGATTATAAAATTCTTTTCAGATTGCGAGGGTTTGCTTGCAGGTAAGTCCTGTGGAAGCTTCTGACTCCGCCCCATATACGCATCCAGCTCTTCTTTTGTCAATAGCGATCCGGGCACAGTTTTAAGATAAGGTGAATTGCCTGATGCCACATAAATGTTCTCATCGCCAGCCACATTATAATACCAGTAAGAAATCAGTGAGATCGAAAGGAAAACAGTGAGTGATACGGCAAAACCAATACCCACGCGGATATAATATTTTTTTCTGAGCCTGTAGGAACCATACTCTTTGTTCCTGTTCTCAAAAACCATATCATCTATGCTGTCTCTTCCCTGAGATCTCATCTCTTACAAACGGGTACTCTAATCAATCGTAAATGTATGTAATGCCATCAAATTTCGTACAGAAAATTATGTATAATTAAAAGCCCCGCCTTCCTGACGGGGCTTTTTCACCCTAACCATACCGGTTAATTTATACAGATAACGTATTATACCAAAAAACAACATTTTCGGGGAAGAAAATACTGTTTATAACAAACTTATTTGTTTGCTTAGCTAAGTTAATACTACTTATAACCCTTTGAATGTCTTAACTGTTAAAGTTTGTTAAATGCTTAAAGAGAAAATGTTATAGAAGTATCTTTGTTTACATGAGTAAACGGTTAATCTGGATTGTCACGGTTTTCATGAGCCTTGCCATGGCATCCTTAATCATGGTTCAGGCATATTGGATTAAAAACGCATATGCTGTAAAAGACAAACAGTTTGAGCAGCTTATTACACGATCCATGATCGACATTACAAATGAAATTGAAACGCTTGAAATAGCCAAAATTTCCTCCCGACTTTCGCATCCGTTATCCGATTCGGTAAACATTGGTTTACAACAATCGGGCCAGCCGGTGAAAGCAAACCCCGCAGCAGCAGGTAAAAACAAGGACACACGCGAATTGCTTAATAACCGCAGGGAATTTATTGACCGGATTATTACATCCATGTACTTTGCTTCTCCCGACATTGAGAAAAGAATCAGTAAACAGGAAATGGAAGGGGTGATCCATAAAGTACTCACAGAATCCGATATTGACATTCCTTTCGAATATGCAGTGGTTCGCTGGAACAACGATACCGCTTACCAGTCGGACGCGTATGATCCGTTTGCACCTGAAGAATATTACACGGTTCAGTTGTTCCGCAATGCATCGTATGTGAACCCCAATTATCTTAAAATTTACTTTCCCGACAAAAAAGAATTCGTATTTCAGTCACTCGGCTATCTTGCCATATCCTCGCTGTTGCTTACGATGGCTATTCTTTTCAGCTTTGCCATTACGGTATTTATCATGTTCAGGCAAAAGCGGCTTTCTGAAATCAGGAACGACTTCATCAGCAACATGACACATGAACTGAAGACACCGATTTCAACCATATCCCTGGCCTCACAGATGCTGGGAGATACCAGCATTCCGGTTGAACTCAAAAATACTTCGCAGATATCCAAGATCATTTCGGAAGAATGCAGGCGACTTGGAAGCCAGGTTGAAAAGGTACTGCAAACGTCGGTATTCGATAAAGGCAAGATCAGGCTGAGGTTAACCGAAGTCAACATGCATGAAATCATTTCAGGTGTGGTGGATAACTTTTCGATACAGGTAAAAAGCAGGAGCGGAAAAATCACCACCTCTCTGAACGCTCAGAATTTTATCCTGCATGCCGACCAGGTTCATGTAACCAATGTGATGTCGAATTTGTTAGATAATGCCATCAAGTACACAACAAGGGAGCCTGAAATTTCAGTTGAAACCGAAAATGTTATGGAATTCTTTGTGATAACTGTAAAAGATAACGGAATTGGGATTTCAAGGGCAGATCAGAAGCGCATATTTGAAAAGTTCTACAGGGTTCCCACAGGAAACATCCATACTGTAAAGGGTTTCGGATTAGGATTGAGTTATGTTAAGATGGTAACAGAAGCCCATAATGGCTATGTTGAGGTTCAAAGTGAATTATACCAGGGAAGTGCTTTTAAAATTTTCTTACCTTTAATAGATATTGAAACACATGCAAAAGGTTAAAATTCTTCTTGCCGAGGACGATGAAAATCTGGGAATGCTTCTGCGCGAGTACCTCATCGTAAAGAACTATGATGCCGACTGGTTTATTAACGGGGAAAAGGCATATAAAAGCTTTGTAAAGACGCATTATGATTTGTGTGTCCTTGACGTTATGATGCCGGTTAAAGACGGTTTTACACTGGCCCGGGAGATCAGGATGACCAACTCGGATATTCCGATTATTTTTCTTACTGCGAAATCTCTTAAGGAAGATATCATTGAAGGATTCAAGTCGGGTGCTGATGATTATATCAGTAAACCTTTCAGCATGGAAGAATTGCTGTTCAGGGTTGAGGCCGTGCTTCGCCGCACCAAGAAAGACCTTTCAGGCGCAGCACAGACCGAATACAAGATCGGCGATTATATGTTCTATCCGAACACTCAGCTTCTGAAACACGGAAATGAAGAGCACAAGCTCACAACCAAGGAATCAGATCTTTTAAAACTCCTGTGTGCCAATAAGAATACAATACTCGACAGGAATTTTGCGCTGAAGACAATCTGGGTTGATGACAATTATTTCAACGCGCGCAGCATGGATGTGTACATTGCAAAACTCCGGAAATTCCTGAAGGAAGATCCAAAGGTTCAGATTATAAATGTGCACGGGAAAGGGTTTAAATTAATAGAAAGCTAATGTGCTATTGTGCTAATGTGCTAATGTGCTAATTCGTCGCACAGTTTCTAACCCCCTAAACAGCTAATAAGCTAAACAGCTAAAAAAAAACCCCGCAAATGCGGGGTCTTTTTTTACATCATTCCACCCATTCCGCCGGGACCGCCCATAGGGGCAGGGGCTTCTTTTTCGGGTTTCTCAGCCACAACACATTCGGTGGAGAGGAACATTCCGGCGATGGAAGCAGCGTTTTCAAGAGCTACGCGGGCTACCTTGGTAGGATCGATAACTCCTGCTGCAAATAAAGGCTCGAACTTATCATCCTGGGCATTGTAGCCAAAGTCATTCTTGCCTTCTTTAATTTTCTGAACAATTACTGAACCTTCGAGACCTGCATTTTCAACAATCTGCCTGGCGGGTTCTTCGAGTGCCCTCTTAATGATGGCAATACCTGTGTTCTGGTCTTCATTGGATCCGGTCAGATTCTCAATTGCTTTGATTGAACGGATATAGGCAACACCACCACCCGGTATAATTCCTTCTTCAACAGCTGCACGGGTTGCACTCAAAGCGTCTTCAACGCGGGCTTTCTTTTCCTTCATTTCAACTTCGGAAGCAGCACCTACGTAAAGGACAGCAACACCACCGGCTAATTTCGCAAGCCTTTCCTGCAGTTTTTCCCTGTCATAATCTGATGTGGTAGTTTCCATCTGTGATTTAATCTGTTTGATGCGGCCTTCAATGTTCTTCTTGTCGCCGGCACCATTCACAACGGTTGTATTTTCCTTGTCGATTACCACTTTTTCAGCTTTACCGAGCATATCCAGTTTAGCACCGTCGAGGGTCAGACCTTTTTCTTCAGAAATTACAACACCGCCTGTAAGGATAGCAATATCCTCAAGCATTTCTTTTCTCCTGTCGCCAAAGCCCGGAGCTTTAACAGCAGCAATCTTGAGTGAACCTCTCAGTTTGTTTACAACCAGGGTGGCGAGTGCTTCACCATCGATATCCTCGGCAATGATAAGGAGCTGACGGCCCTGCTGAGCAATAGGCTCAAGAACCGGAAGCAGATCTTTCATTGTGGAGATCTTCTTATCAGTGATCAGGATGAGTACGTTCTCAAGAACAGCTTCCATCTTATCGGAATCGGTGATAAAATAGGCTGAAATATAGCCGCGGTCAAACTGCATACCTTCAACAACATCCACATGGGTTTCAGTTCCTTTTGCTTCTTCAACGGTAATAACGCCTTCTTTCTTCACTTTGCCCATGGCTTCAGCGATAAGTTTGCCGATATTGTGGTCATTATTTGCTGAAATAGAAGCAACCTGCTCAATCTTGGTGATATCTTCACCAATGGCCTGTGATTGTTTCTTCAGGTCCTCGATAACTGCCAAAACGGCTTTGTCAATCCCTCTTTTCAGATCCATCGGGTTTGCACCGGCTGTAACGTTTTTCAAACCTACAGTTACTATCGACTGGGCAAGAACAGTCGCTGTTGTGGTGCCATCACCTGCATCATCATTGGTTTTAGAAGCTACTTCTTTCACAAGCTGAGCGCCAATATTTTCAAAAGCTTCTTCAAGTTCAATTTCTTTTGCTACAGTAACTCCGTCCTTGGTAACGAGGGGAGCGCCGAACTTCTTGTCAAGAATGACATTGCGGCCCTTGGGTCCAAGGGTAACCTTAACTGCATTGGCGAGCTGGTCAACACCTTTTTTCAGTTGTTCACGAGCTTCAATATTAAATTTGATTTCTTTAGCTGCCATTTTATAGATTATTTAAGAGGATTATTATTCAACAACATAAAGTATATCCGACTGATTCATGAGCAGATAGTCATTTCCTTCGATTGTAAGTTCAGTGCCGGAATATTTTCCGTAAAGAACCACATCACCTGTTTTTACAATTACAGGCTCGTCTTTCTTCGGTTCACCAACCTTAACAACTTCACCTTTCTGCGGTTTTTCTTTTGCAGAATCAGGAATGATAATCCCACTGGCTGTTTTTTCTTCGGCCGGGAAAGGTTTTATCAAAACCTTGCCTGCATTAACTTTTCCTTTAATATTTGCCATGTTATAATTGATTTTAGAGTTAAACTTTCCAGTCTAAAGGTTGCAAAGCATTTATCGAATTTTATGCCAAATGTAATTTTTAAGAATTTTCGGCTTTTCGAATGTCAGAATTACAGCCGGACCCTAAGTATATTACAGGCAAAGTTACGATAAGTTCAAGACAATCAGTATGAAATCAAGCAATACTTCATTTACAGGGAATAAAAAAAAAGTGTCAGCATTATGACATACTGACACTCGGCTCATATGATGTTTTTGGTTTATTTCTCAGGTTGAGGCTGCTCAGTACCCTGTTGCTGTCCCTGCTCAGGTTGTGCAGGAGCTGTAGGATATGCCGGAATGTTTGTGCCCGGATCTGCTGCTGTATGCTCATCAATCTGTTCCTGGATCCTTGATTGTCTGCCTTCAACTTCATCAGTTCCACGAGGCATCAGAGTAGCCAGGATACTCAGTACGATAACTGCTGCTGCAAGGCCCCAGGTAGTCTTTTCAATAAAATCAGCCGTACGCTTAACTCCCATGAACTGGTTTGAAGCGGAAAAACCCGATGCAAGTCCGCCACCTTTTGGATTCTGAACCAGAACAATGAGGATCAGAAGAATACATGCAAAAACGATTATGCCAATTATTAGTCCGAACATTTTGATTTACTGTTTATTCGTTAATTTTTTAATTTCTTCAATTTGACTCGCAAAGTAATCACTTTTTTCCGGATATTTCAAAATTAATTTTTCGTAAGCAAATATGGCTTTGCTGTAATATCCCTGTTTGATATAGATCTTTGCCAGGGTATCGGTAAATATGCCATCATGCTCTTTTACGCTGTCTTCTGAAATATCTATATTGGGCCGGCCGTCTGTTACCGGCATGATGCGCGGATTGCTTTCAATGAATTTTTCAATAAGCTCATCCTTGTCCGGAACAATTACCTTTTCCTCCGGTTTGTCATCGGTTTCAATTATGAACAAATCTTCATCAGTTGCCGGCTCTGCATATTCTTTATCAAAATTGATGCCGATTTCAGGCACCAGTTCTTCTTCTGCAGGATTAACCAGTTCAAGCTCCTCAAGTTGCCAGGAAAGCAGGTTGGATATGTTGCTTCGCAATGTATGACTATCTGATTTCAGCTCAGCCTGTTTTTCTTCAACCGGTTCTGTTGTTTCAGCTGCCGCTTCCGAAATAACGGGATCAAGTTCAACTACATTCTCCTCTGACTCTTCATTTATCTGTTTTGTCTCCTGAATTTCTGTTTGAAGCTCGCTTCCCTGTGGATCTTCGGAATCTTCATTCAACTCCGGATTTCCGGCAGTTTCCGTTTCATTTTCAGCAGGATGGATTTCAATTTCTTCATCCATCGGGTACAAGAGATCATACAATATCTTCCGGTCGGTTACATACACTGCCGCCGACTGCATCTCTGATTCCCAGTCCGGGCTTCCCATGAGGAACTTCTTTCTGACTGTTAAAAGCCTTGCCGTCTGGAAATACGGATACTGTTCCTTTAATTCCTCAAGTTCTCCGAGACTCAAATGATCGAGTTTCCCGGGGTCAGCCATTAATTCAATAATCGTTTCCCTTTGCATACGGGGTTTACCAGTTTACAAATGCCCTTTTATAGATGTCATCCAACAATTCATCCATTATTTCTTTTGTCAGCTCAGACTTTACACTTTCAAAACCTGATCCTGAAACATTGTAAAGTTTATATCTCGAAAAGCTGGCTTCAAAATCAAGGTCGGGATTTACATTGCATGTATATCTGACCTTTATGGTAATGGTGAATTTGTTTTGAGCAGCCTGATCGCCGGCAACAACGGTTGAAGGAGTGCTTGGCTCGTAACCGGTGATAACGGCTTCAAAATCATTATCTCCGGTATTATTTACCATGATCAGGTTAGTGTTATTTCTGAGGTAATCCTTTAATGAATTGGTTACATCCTGGCTCAGTCCCGGTTCCACCAGACGCGCCTGGTTCTCTACAAACTGCACTGAGAAAGTTTTGCCGGGGATCTGTCCTCCTCCTTTTGTATCGTATTTCAGACTGAAACATGAACTGCCCAGCATTCCGGAAAGGATGATCAGCAGAAAAGATGTGATGTGTGAAACGCTGCAACGCATAATGTTATTCGATGTTATATTCCTTTATTTTCCGGTAAAGTGTTCTTTCTGATATTCCAAGTTCAGCGGCAGCATATTTTCGTTTGCCCCCGTGACGTTCAAGAGCTTTCCGTATCAATTCAATCTCTTTATCAGCAAGCGATAATGATTCCTCAATGATCTCCTGTGTATCTTGTATATCGTGAATTTCACGGGGCATATCAAATCTCCTGCTCTGCTTTTCCTCAGGAATAATAGGCTCCACATCATGAACGTACTTGGGTATCATATGAGCGGCAGTTTCCTGGTCGGGACCTTTTACAATATTTTCATGCACCAGTTTCTTAAGATCGTTCATGTCATTGCGCATATCGAAAAGGATCTTATACAGGATCTCCCTCTCTGTTGCAAATGTCTTGCGATCCACACTGTCAAAAATAGCAGGCAGTTTCGAATCGGAATAGTCGGGCAGATACCGGTTCAGTACGTCGGATGTGATAAGCCTCTTTTCCTCAATAACGGAAATCTGTTCGGCTATATTTTTAAGCTGCCGTATATTGCCTGGCCAGCGATAGTTCGAAAGCATATCAACTGCATCTTCGGTAAGTGAAATCGGCGGCATACGGTTTCTTTCGGCAAAATCTACTGCAAATTTACGGAACAGCAGGGTTATGTCTTCCTTACGGTTTCTGAGAGGAGGAATCTCAATGGGAACTGAGCTCAGCCTGTAGAAAAGATCCTCACGGAAGCGGCCCTGCTGGATAGCGGACTGTACATCCACATTGGTGGCTGCGATAACCCTTACGTTTGTTTTAATCACTTTGGATGATCCTACCCGAATGAACTCACCGGTTTCAAGAACTCGCAGAAGCCTTACCTGTGTAGAAAGCGGCAGCTCGGCCACTTCGTCAAGAAAAATGGTTCCCCCGTTGGCTTCTTCGAAGTATCCTTTCCTGCTTTCATAAGCGCCGGTAAAAGATCCTTTTTCATGGCCGAATAATTCCGAATCAATTGTTCCTTCGGGAATGGCGCCGCAATTCACGGCTATATAGGTCCCATGCTTTCTCGAACTGTATTGGTGAATGATCTGGGGCATTACCTCTTTCCCTACACCGCTTTCCCCTGTAATCAGAACCGATAGATCGGTTGGTGCAACCTGCACGGCAATGTCGATTGCCCGGTTAAGAGATGGTGAATTTCCAATGATTCCGAAACGTTGTTTAATTTTAAATAAATCAGGTCTTTCCATGAATTGGTGACAATTTCCCGTTAAAATCTGACAAAATTACACATAATATTCGTTTTTTTGCATTTCATATCTGTCAAATATTCATGCTCTGGTATGGCAACTGACTTGAAATACATCGGGATCATTCCCGCGCGTTATGCATCCAGCCGCTTTCCCGGTAAGCCGCTGGCCGACATTAAAGGTAAATCAATGATCCGGAGGGTCTATGAACAGGCTTCAAAAGCACTGGAGGCTGTATTCGTAGCCACCGATGACCAGCGTATTTTCGATGCCGTAAAGGCTTTCGGGGGCAGGGTAGTGATGACATCACCTGAACATAAAAGCGGAACTGACAGGTGCACCGAAGCTGTGGTCAAAGCTGAAATTGAAACAGGAATTCATTATGATGTGGTGCTCAACGTGCAGGGCGATGAGCCATTTATTGCACCGGAACAACTTGAATTAGTGAAATCCTGTTTCGTTGAGCCGGATACCCAGATTGCCACGCTGGTTAAAAAAATTACTGATGAATCGGTACTTTTCGATCCTAACCGGCCGAAGGTGGTTGTCAATGCTGCAAATGAAGCTATTTATTTCAGCCGTTCCACCATTCCCTATGTCCGGAATTATGAATCGCAGAACTGGCTGAAGCACCATACCTATTATATGCATATCGGGCTGTATGCCTTCAGGCGTGATGTGTTGCCACAGATCACCTCGCTCCCGCAATCTCCGCTCGAACTGGCCGAATCACTTGAGCAGCTCCGGTGGATTGAAAACCGTTACCGCATTGCGGTAAGAGTTACGGAACATGAGAGCTTCGGTGTTGACACGCCGGAAGACCTTAAGAAGTTAAATGTTTGATGTTTATGGTTTGAAGTTTCACGCCATAACCCCAAACCTCAAACCCCAAACTTCAAACCTCAAACCTCAAACCCCAAACTTCAAACCTCAAACCTCAAACCTCAAACATAATACACTTTCCAATGAAAAATTTCAGGTTAACAATTATCGTAGTAAGTTTTGTTTTGTCTCTGTGGGGATGCAAACCACAGCCGGTATCAGAAATTAAGGAACGTCCGGTATGGTCAAAACAACAGGCGGCAGAATGGTATATTCAGCAAGGGTGGATGAGAGGATGCAACTTTATTCCCAGCACAGCTATCAACCAGCTCGAAATGTGGCAGGCTGAAACATTTGATACCGCCACAATCAATAAAGAACTGGGATGGGCTCATCATATCGGTCTGAACACCATGCGCGTCTTTCTTCATCATGTGGCATGGCAGGTTGATTCAGCCGGATTAAAGAAGCGAATTGGCACTTACCTCACCATTGCGGAAAATAATGGGATCAGAACAATCTTTGTATTGTTTGATGACTGCTGGAATCCGACATATGCGGCAGGTAAACAGCCGGATCCCAAACCCGGAGTGCATAATTCAGGATGGATACGTGATCCCGGAGACCTGCTTTACCAGGATACAGCATTGTTTGTTGTACTTGAGCATTACGAAAAAGACATTCTGCATAGTTTTGCCGGTGATAACCGTATTGTCATGTGGGATTTATACAACGAACCCGGGAATTCTGGATATGGCAACAAGTCATTGAATCTTCTGCAAAAGGCCTTCAAATGGGCACGTCAGGTAAATCCTTCACAGCCCGTTACATCGGGGGTTTGGAATATTACATTGCAGGATTTAAATAAATACCAGCTTGAGAACTCAGATGTCATCACATACCATGACTATAAAACAGATACCATACACAGGAAGACAATCGATTCGCTCAGGCTTTACGGCAGACCCCTTATCTGTACCGAATATATGGCGCGGAAACATAACAGCCGTTTCGATAATATAATGCCCATGCTGAAAGATGAAAATATCGGGGCTATTAACTGGGGGCTGGTAGCAGGTAAGACAAACACAATGTATGCCTGGGATGAGCCTATGCCTGATGGTTCCGAACCAAAATTGTGGTTTCATGAAATATTCCGAAAAGACGGAACCCCGTATAAGCAGGAAGAGGTGAATCTGATTATGGAACTAACCGGTGTGGAAGTTCCTGTGGAGGCCAAATAAAGTGTTTGAGGTTTGAAGTTTATGGTTTGAAGTTTCGACCCCCAACCTCAAACCTCAAACATTTTTCTTCAGGTAACTCACGATTTTTTTCGTAGCCCCCGAATTGGCGTACACATAATCACTTGCCCTTGATGATGCCAGGTCAAGGTTTGAATGAGATTCGAGGAGATTGTTGAGTACCGACTTAAGTTCTTCATAGGTGCCGGTGGAAAACGCACCACCGGCAGCTATTAATTCAATTGCTTCCCTGAATTTATTGAAGTTGGGACCGAATATCACGGGAAGTCCGAATACGGCCGCCTCCAGGATGTTATGAATTCCCTTTCCGAATCCGCCGCCAATGTAAGCGATTTGTCCATACCGGTATAGGGATGAAAGCATGCCGATGTTGTCGATTATAAGAACCCTGCTTTCTGAAAGCCTAGCTTCGTCAGCTTCTGAAAATAACACCGGCTCAACAGGAAATAGTTTAATTAGCCGGTTGATATGGCCGGCATCAATTTCATGAGGAGCTATAATCAATTTCATACGTTGCGGGGCTTCATTCATATAGGCCGAGAGCAACGCCTCATCCGGAGGCCAGGTGCTTCCGGCCACCAAACACGCGGATCCTTTACTGAAAAGTTTTGCTTTTTCAATATCGGTTGTTTTTGCAGCATTGGCGATCACCCTGTCAAACCGCGTATCTCCGGTGATTGTAACATTCTGAAAACCGATCCGGAGAAGGAGCTTTTCCGAAGAAGCATCCTGTACAAAGAAATGATTGAAAAACCCGAGTTCCTTCCTGAACCAGACAGCAAACCTCCTGAAAAAAACCTGGTTTTTCCTGAATTTGGCTGAAACCAGGTAAACCGGAATGCCTGACCTGTACAATTCCCTCAGGTGAAAATACCAGAACTCGTATTTTATAAAGAAAACAGCCCGGGGATTTACAATCCTTACAAATTCACGTGCGTTGTAGGCCGTGTCAAGCGGCATATAACAAACCATATCGGCTTTCGGGTAATTCTTCCTGATTTCATAACCCGAAGGCGAGAAAAAGGATAACAGGATACGCGCCTGAGGTATTTCAGCTTTAATGGCTTCAATTACCGGAATTCCCTGCTCAAACTCACCTAGTGAAGCGGCATGAATCCAAAAGACCGGGTTGTCGCCGGGTTGCCATTGTTTAAGTTTTGACTGCCAATCTTTCCTTCCTTTCATCCATAACCTGAGCTTCGGCCTGAAAAATGAAACCGGCCATAAAAACGCGTAAAACAGGTGTATTATTAATGTATAAAGCAGGGTCATGAGGTTAAACAAAAAATTGTACTGTGATTATTTTATTAAACTTTATGGTTAAACAAATGTTATTCGGTTAATGTTATTTAGAATAAATATAAATAGTATAAACAATTAAAATTAAAAATAATCATGGCTTTTGAATTACAACCTCTTGGATATGATTTTGCAGCTCTCGAGCCGCATATTGATGCCCGTACCATGGAGATTCACTACACCAAACATCACCAGGCTTATGTAAATAACCTTAACAATGCAGTTTCAGGAAGCGAATGGGAGAATAAAAGCATTGAGGAAATTTTAGCCAATGTTTCGAAACTGGCCCCTGCTGTGCGGAATAATGGCGGAGGACACTACAATCATACTTTTTTCTGGAAATTGCTTAAGGTTAATTCAGGGTCAGGTCCCTCGGGAGCTCTCCTGGATGCCATCAACGGGAGCTTCGGATCGGTTGATAAATTCAAGGAGCTATTCACCAATGCAGCCATGACGAGATTCGGATCGGGCTGGGCATGGCTTGTGAAAACAGGGAATGAACTTAAGGTTACTTCAACGCCTAACCAGGACAATCCTCTGATGGATCTTGCCGAGGTTAAGGGAACCCCTCTTCTCGGAGTTGATGTGTGGGAGCATGCCTATTACCTGAAATACCAGAACCGCAGGAATGAATATTTAGCTGCTTTCTGGAATGTTGTGAATTGGGAAGAAGTAAGTAGGAAACTTAAATAATGGGGCTATCCGCCCCCAGCCCTGCCTTCTTTGCGATGACCGGTTCCTACGGTCAGAAGCCCTGCCTGCCGGCAGACAGGAATCTGCCGGCATAGGCACAATATAATTCAAGGGTATAATTTCGCAAAAAATTTAATAGTTCTTGCAGTGAACCCTCCAATTGTTTAATTTTAAGGTATAAATCCTTAAACTATGCCATTTAAACTGCCAGAACTGCTGTATGCGCCGGATGCGCTGATGCCTGTTATTTCGAAGCAAACCATCGAATTCCACTATGGGAAACACCATCAGGCTTATGTAAATAACCTGAATAACCTGGTTACAGGAACCCCGTTTGAAAACGCTTCGCTTGAAACCATTATTAAGGAGGCGGAAGGCGGAATCTTCAACAACGGCGCACAGGTATGGAATCACACTTTTTATTTCGAATCCTTTTCACCATCCGGACCCCGTGAACCGATCGGGCACCTGGCCAGTGCCATTGACGCCACATTCGGTTCATTTGCCTCATTTAAGGAACAATTTGCCAAATCGGCTGCCACATTGTTTGGCTCCGGATGGGCATGGCTTGTAAAGGACAAGGACGGAAAACTCCGGATTGTTCAGGAATCCAATGCCGGCAATCCTTTACGTAATGGCATGACGCCGATTCTGACATGCGATGTATGGGAACATGCTTATTATCTTGATTATCAGAACCGGAGACCCGACTATGTCCAGTCCTTCTGGAATATTCTGAACTGGGAGGCTATAGGAAAACGATTCTGATCAGAAGGTAAATCCGAAGTTCAGGTACCATGTAAGATTGGGTTCTTTATTGTTTACAGCGAAAAAAACACTGAAAGGCCCAAGCATTGTATTATAGGTTATGCCGCTTCCATAACCCAGGAATGTGTTTTCACTTTTCAAAACAAATGTTGATTCAATGAGGTCATTAAATGTCTGACCCATTGTCATACCGTTAATCATTGCCTCCAGCTGAAAATTCCGGTAAAGCCTGTAATTAAAGCCCACTTTGACAAGAAAAAAGTCGGGAGCTATCACTTCGGCCAGGTTATAGCCAACAAACGGAATATGATTGCGTCTGAGGTTATTTTTATAACCGCCCAGGTAGTAATTATCGGAAACAACAAACTGGTTCGTGCTTAACCCTGTTGAAAAGGCAGAGTTCAAACACAATTTAGGGCCCAGAGGTTTGAATCCCTCAAAACTCATATACAGTTTGGCGAATGAATTCAGTTTTTCCTGGTTTTGCTCTGCATTTTCAAGATACCTGACATCGGTAAAAGGTTTTAAAATGCCCTTGAGACTAATATTGATCACGCTTCCTACAAAGGGATACATAAGATCATTGAGTGTATTTAATCCGTAGGTGCCTTCCAGTCCGAATCCGGTAAATCCGTTACGCCTGTAATTAAAATCTGCAGGGTACAGGGTTTGCATCGATTTGCTCGGATAAACACCTGATGTTTCAAACAACAGCCCTGTGCCCAGTTGCTGGTTCAGGTCAATTACCCTTTTTATTGAAAGCGAGGATGTGAAATGGTATTGTTTCAGGTACCCGATTTCCTTACCCTGGATATAACCGGGTATCAGGTTTGATTCATAATAAATCTCAAAGCCAGCCAGCCCGTTCATTTTTGCACCTGTGTACTTTCTGTAATTCAGCCTTGCCTGCGGGAATTCGCTGAAATCAGCCACCGCCGTCAATCTTGTACCAGATATCAGCAGGTTACTTCTTGTGTAATTAACAACCAGTCCGGCTCCATAGAAATTATCATAATGAACGGAAACCTTAATTGAAGCTGGCGGCTTTTCATGAGCATTCATTTTGAGGATATAGCCCTTACCCTCCTTTTCAAAGGAGTAGGTGAGCTTATCAAAATATTGTGTTCCGAAAAGCCTTTCAATGCCGGTTTGAAGTTTTTCTTTTGTCAGCCATGAATTGCGGTTGACATTGATTTTACCATAAGCCAGGCTCTGGTCATAATACTGCAGGTTATTCACCGAAACGCGGGTAATAAAAATGCTGTCGATTTCAGGAAGCGGAGCCGGCTTTTTTCTTAAGCCCAGATTGTTTAAACTGTCAGCCAATGCCCTGAGCTGAGTAATTTTTTCACGGGCTGCCATCTCACCGGCCTTTTCAATTTCAATACCCCGGGTAAAATCAGCAGACGTATAACCGGACAAATCAGGCGTAATAAGGATATCCACTTTCTTAGCCTGTTCCCTTGAATCGGCAATGCCATAAACAGCGGCTGAACGGCTAAGGATCTTATCCAATGAACTGAGTTCACCTGAAGTAATGTGATCCATAAATCCGGTGTAAACGCCGATGATGATATCGGCTCCCATGTCAATGGCTTCCTGTACCGGAAAATTGCGCATCACGCCTCCATCCACAATTACCCTTGTGCTGTCGAAAACAACCGGTGAAAAAACGCTGGGTATGGCCATGCTGGCCCGCATCGCCGCTGCCAGGTCGCCATCCCTGAAATCAACAATTTCACCGTTTATGATTTCAGTTCCCACACATCGGTAGGGAAAAGGAAACCGGTCGAAAGATTCAATACCTGCAGTTCGCCAGGTGAGTCCGGACAACAGCAGGGCAAGGTTTTGTCCCTCGAGCATTCCCGATGGCAGCATAACCTTTTTCCCCCGGATGGGGAGTTCCACAAACGACCGCCTGTATTCTCTCTTTTCGTCAAGGGCAACGTTTTGCAGGGGCACATCATCGGAGAGAAGGATGTTCCAGTCGACACTTTTATTTAATGTTGAAAGATCTTCTGCCGTATAGCCGATAGAATATAATCCACCAACAATGCTTCCCATGCTGGTGCCTGTTATATAATCAGGCACAATTCCGGCTTCCTCGAGTACTTTCAGAACCCCTATATGGGCAAGACCTTTAGCTCCGCCGCCGCTGAGAACAAGTCCTATTTTGGGTCTCTGGTTTTTAACCTGCTGTGAATGGATTATAGAAAAAGGGAAAAGGAAAATTATGCAGGCAAAAATGATTGTAAATAACCTCGGCATGGTGAAAACGGGTACTAGTCTTTTCTGTACATATGAACAAATCCGGATTTTGTATACACTTTGTTTGGATCACCTGTAATGGCTTCCAATGTGTAAAAGTATACGCCGGTTTTAAGTTTGTCACCTGACGCGGTTTCTCCATTCCACGCAATGACAGGACCTTCTGCTTCATATACAAGGATACCTGTGCGGCTATAGATTTTAATTCTCAGCGGTATATCGCCGGCGCTTTGAACAATGAAGTAATTGTTTTCTGTATCATCTCCTCCTGGCGTAAAGACATTTTGAACTGTGACGTGTTCAAGAATGGGTATAATTTTTGTCTGTGAAGCTGAACAGGTATAAATATCTGTAACGGTAAGAGTTACAGAAAACGTGTCAAATCGGGGAAAATCAACATTCACCGAAGCGCCCGTCCTTGATCCGATATCCTGGATATCCCAGTCAAATGTATAAAAACTTCCTGTATCGGTGACCCCGTTTTGTTGAAGGCGCACGAAATACGGAGTCTGCGAAGGATTATCATAATTAAATGATGCAACGGGAGAACTATGGACGATCACTGAATCGGGCTTAACAATCCATAATTCCGACCCGCTGGAAAATCTCAGAATCAATGTGAGGTCGTATGTTCCTTCGGTTTCATAGGTAACTGTATCGGGATCGGCCAACAGGCTTGTAGATCCGTTTCCGAAATCCCAGTAATAAGTATCCACTGAATCGGCAGACGCCGTGCTCTGAAAGCTGAACTTTACCTTCATGGGTGTACAGCCTTCGGCATCGTCAATAGTAAAATTATACTGACCCTTAACCTCAAAGGATAATGAAAAAACAAAGAGGAATATTGCTATAAGAGGCTTGCCAGGTCGCACGTTGTCAGGTATCATTGGTTAATTCGAAGCACAGGCTGTCTGATAAACGGCTAAAAATACTAAAAATTTGATGTTGTCTTAATGTTAATATCTTAAAAGAAATCAACACATGTAAATAACTTTAACCTGTGATTCTTAAGGATAACCTGTCAGTTTGCTATTTTTGCCTAAAATTCCGGTATCAATGATACAATATCTTAACCTGCTGCAACACGTGCTTGATCATGGAGCTGAAAAAAGCGACCGGACAGGTACCGGAACCTACAGCGTTTTCGGTTACCAGATGCGTTTTGATCTGAAAGATGGTTTTCCCGTTCTTACAACTAAAAAGCTGCACCTTCGTTCCATTATCTACGAATTGCTCTGGTTTCTCAGGGGAGAAACCAATGTAAAATATCTTCATGATAACAAGGTCAGCATCTGGGATGAATGGGCTGATGCCGAAGGTAACCTGGGCCATATTTACGGATACCAGTGGCGCAGCTGGCCTGCTTACAACGGAGGATCCATTGACCAGGTAGCTGCAGTCATCAATAGTATCAGGAACAATCCTGATTCACGTAGACACATAGTTAGCGCATGGAATGTAGCCGACATCGGTAACATGGCCCTTCCGCCCTGTCATGTTTTGTTCCAGTTTTACGTGGCTGATGGCCGGCTTTCATGCCAGCTCTACCAACGAAGTGCTGATATTTTCATCGGGGTGCCTTTCAATATTGCATCTTATGCCCTGTTGATGATGATGGTGGCTCAAGTTACAGGACTTGTTCCCGGTGAATTCGTGCACACCCTGGGAGATGCGCACATCTATAAAAATCATGTAGAACAGGTAAAGCTTCAGCTGAGCCGTGAACCGCGCCCGCTGCCAATAATGCATATAAACCAGGATGTAAAAGACATCAATGATTTTAAATTCGAGGATTTCACCCTGTCAGGTTACGATCCTCATCCTCATATAAAAGGTGATATTGCAGTGTGATGAAAAAACACATCTCCATCATTGTTGCCATTGCCGAAGATTTTGGCATAGGAAAAAATAATCGTCTGCTGGCCCATATTCCGGGAGATCTTCCCCGCTTCAGGCAAATAACAACGGGGCATACCGTTATCATGGGTAAGAATACTTTTCTTTCACTACCGGGAGGTGCTCTGAAAAACAGGCGGAATATTGTTATCACCGATAACCGTTCCGATCAATTTGAGGGTTGTATTCATGTGTATTCCGTTGATGAAGCCATTCAGCAGTGCGAAGATGATGCTGAAAACTTCATTATTGGCGGAGCATCAATTTACAGGCAGTTTTTACCTTTTGCCGATAAGTTGTACCTGACGCTGATTCATAAAAAATTTGATGCGGATACCTTTTTTCCTGAAATCCGCTATGATGAATGGAATGAGATTTCACGCGAGGAACAAAAGGGTGACGAATTTGACTTCGAATACGTCATATTAGAGAGAAAAAATTAACTTTATTCTAATTATTATCACTCTAATAGATACCATTATGAAGAAAAACATTCTGATTTCACTGTGCCTGCTGTTTTTTGCATCAACCGTTTTTTGCCAGGCCGACAAAATTGTAGGGATTTGGAAGCCTGCAAAAGGCACTTCACAGGTAAGAATTTTTAAAGCAACCAACGGCAAATATTACGGGAAAGTTGAATGGCTTGAAACCGATAAGGATAAGCTGGATGTAAACAATCCAGATGCTGCCCAGCGGAACAAGAAGATATGGGGGCTCATGATCCTTAAGGATTTCAGTTATAATGCAGATAAAAAGCGCTGGGAAGGCGGTACCGTATACGATCCGGATAACGGAAAAACTTACGATTGCTACATGTGGTTTGAGGATAATGATAATGTGATGACCCTTAAAGGTTATGTGCTCGGTATGAAATTCGTGGGCCGCGCAGAGGATTGGACCCGTGAGACAGAGCTGAAAAAGTAGAAGTACATTGATCATTTGGTTTTTAAACTTCGGCAGAAGATTTTCTTCAGTTGATCAATAAAAACCAACCTGTCACCGGCTGACCCGTTAATACAAATGAAAGAAGTATTTAGGATCAGCAAAATGAAATGGTATATAATAATATTGGTTTTATTTGCTTTCAGTTGCAGCCACAAAACTGTGGTTTATACCGAAGAGCAGATTGCCGGAGATATTATCTATATCCATAACACGTATAAGCCTTTTTCAGGTACCTGTGTAGTGTTTTTCAGAAACACGGATAAGGTTAAAGAGGTATTCACTGTAAAGAGAGGCCGTTTGAACGGAAAGACACAGAGCTGGTATCCTAACGGCAATCTTTGCAGGAAAGGAAGTTATAATAAAGGCCACCTCTCCGGTAAGTGGGAGTTTTATAACCGGGATGGAAAGATAGTGAAAGAGGCTACGTTCAAAAATGATTCACTTGATGGTACTTATCTTTCCTATTATGAAAACGGCAAATTAAAAGAAAAGGGAAATTATAAAACCGACAGAAAGACAGGAGAATGGCATTATAGCACAGAACCTTAAGGCAAAGCATTTGTTGCTGTAACAAACATACGGTTCTGTTCGTCATTATGATAAACACCCTAAACATGAATCTACGGTTTATCTGGCCTGTCGTACTTTTTATTTCTATCCTGTTTCCATCCGTTACACAATCACAAAGCATTAAAGGCAAAATAACAGATACTAGGAACGTTCCCGTGCCCTTTGTCGTTGTTTATGACGAAACATCATTGTCAGGTACTACGGCCAATGCCGAAGGATTCTATGAACTGAAACTTGATTCAGGCCGCCATTCCATTGTTTATAAAGCAATGGGATATTTTTTACTCCGTAAAAATATTGAAGTACAGCGCAAAACGGTTGAATTCGATGTAGTGCTTTCCGAACAGCCTGTACAGGTGAAGGAAGTGATTATCAGGCCCGGTAAAGAAGATCCGGCCTATGCCATTATGAGAAAGGTCATCGGCCTGGCGCCCTATCACCTCAATCAGGTTAAGCAATATGTTGCCAATGTTTACCTGAGAGGTACAGCGCATATTATAAAGATGCCGAAATTCATATCAAAACGTACAGCGGTTAACGGAGAACCCGCCATGTTCAAAACAGGTGATGTATACATGGAGGAGTCGGTCAATAAGATCACCTTCACGGCCCCTGACAACTACGAACAAAAAGTGATTTCGATCAAAAGTACGTTTCCCTGGAACAGTGACGATATAAACCCGATGGGCCTTATTAATTCGAGTTTGTATGAGCCCAAGGTGGAAGATTTTATTTCTCCCCTGGCTCCCAAGGCATTTCAGTACTATACTTACCGGTACGAGGGTTTTATTGAAGAAGGCGGGCAGGTAATCTTTAAAATATCCGTTATACCTAAACACAACAGCCAGCAGTTGATGCGGGGCACCCTGTTTATTGTTGACAGGCTGTGGTGTCTTCATTCAGCCGATGTAGCCGTTAACATGTTTTTTGGTTCACTGAAATATAAAACAATTTATTCTCCTGTAAAAAATACCGCCTGGCTGCCGGTGAGCTACCAGTTTTCAGCTGATGCCTCGATGATGGGAATTAAAGCATCATTTAATTATGCAAGCTCCGTAAAATTCGACGAGGTAGTACTGAATGAGAAAAACGCAGAAATCCGTCCCGTTCAGGAACCTACTGCTGTTGCAGCCGAAAAAGCCGCGCCAAAAACAAAAAACCAGCAGCAGATCGAAAGCCTTTTATCCAAGGAGGATCTTTCGAACAGGGATGTCGTGAAACTATCGGCTCTTATGGCCCGTGAGGCTTCTCAGGATACGATTAAGGAGAAGTCTCTCGAAATCAAGCCGGAGGAAAATCATACAAAGGTAGTTGTTGAAAAGGGAGCGTTAAACAATGATTCCACTTACTGGAGCTCGGTCAGACCGATTCCGCTAAGTAAACTCGAATCTGAGGTAAAACCTGTGAGCAAAGCCGCCGGGAAACAAAGCTCCGGGGACACACTTTCGCTTGGCATCAATACCGCGAATAAGGACAAGCCTTTTTCTAAAGTTTCCCGCTTCCTCACCCAGGGTGCCGGATTCATGATGTTTGATTCAACCCTGCATGTTCAGTATGAAGGCCTTATAGGTCTTAAAAAAGTCGATTACAATACTGTGGATGGTTTTGTTTACAAACAGGCATTCACTCTGCAGCAAACAATCGATTCAACACATAAACTTATAATTCAGCCTGGTGCTGCATATGGTTTCAGCCGTGAACGCATGATGTGGTGGACAAAAGCAGAGTATGACTATGCCCCGATGCGCGGAGGAAGTCTTACTTTTAATATTGCCAGCCAGTCGGCCGACTATAACGGTGAATCCGGTATACGTTCACTGGCCAATACGGGTGCTTCGCTTATATTCAGGAGAAACTACTTGAAGGTGTACCAGCAGAACCTGATATACCTTGAAAACAGGATTGACCTGGCCAACGGATTGAATCTGAAGGCGCAGATTGGTTACAGAACAGCTCAGCCTCTGCACAATCATTCAGATTTTTCGTTTTTCTACAGGAAAACAAGGAATTTTTCTGCCAATATCCCGGGTGACAGGTTGGAAGTCTTACCACGAAATCTCTATAACGAGGAAGCATACTGGGATGCGACAATCGAATATACACCGCAATACCATTACAGGATATGGGGAGGTGCGAAACACTACGAATACTCAAAGTTTCCTACTTTTTACCTGCGGAACCGGATGGCACTTCCCGGAATAGTTAAAAGCACGGCGGATTACGATTACCTTGAAGCCGGAATACGGCAAAATATCAGTTGGCAGATGATGCATTCGTTTTCATGGAATATACAGGGCGGGATTTTCCTTAACCGGAATAAGATATATGCCATGGATGACAAGTTTTTCAATAACCAGGATCTGCCCCTCATATTCAGCTCAAGCGCCAAAGGTGCTTTCAGACTGCTGCCCTTTTACAAATTTGCTATAACTGACAAATATGCCGAAGCTCACCTTGAATATACAACACCGTATCTTCTTTTTAAATATCTTCCTTTCCTGAGCAATAAATTGTGGGTTGAAAACCTGCATCTGAATTACCTTGCCGGTGGAGGTGGACTTCATTACTGGGAGGCCGGTTACAGCATGGGCCAGATTTACATGATAGCTAACGTGGGTGTTTTTGCGGGCTTTAACAAAGATATGTTCCGTTCATGGGGTATACAGGTAACCCTGACTCTCTGACATCAATGCAATCTGTTTCACGGATGAAGGAAGTAATCAAATAAATGCTATATTTACTTCATCTCTCAATTTATACTCATGCGGCCATTACTACTGAGAAACGGCGTTTTCTTGATGCTATGTATCTCAGTATTATTTCCGTTTAAGACCTCCGCCCAGGATTTACAGCTGAAATTTAAGCACCTCGAAGTAGATAACGGTCTTTCCCAGGGAACAATCACCGGCATTCTGCAGGATAAGATGGGTTTCATGTGGTTCGCCACTGAAATGGGTATCTATCGTTATGATGGTGCCGACTTTGTGAATTACAGGCATGATGCATCGGATTCCGCCGGGTTGCCTTCGAATTATATACTGAAAATTTTTGAAGACAGTTACGGAATATTGTGGCTGGGAACTCCGGGCAGCGGGCTTTGCCGGTTCGACAGGGAAAGGGAGATTTTTAAAAACTACACGTACGATCAGGCAAACGAAAACTCGATAAGCTCGAACGATATCCGTTGTCTGTTTGAGGATTCCCGTAAAAACCTGTGGATTGGCACTTCAGGTGGCGGACTGAATCTGTATGACCGGAAAAGTGATACGTTTATCCATTTCTATCATGATTCACTATCAACCAACGATATTGGCAGCAATTACATAACAGGCATCGGGGAGGATAAACAGGGCTTCCTCTGGCTTGCATCATCCGAAGGAGTTTTAACCCGCTACAATACGGTCACACAGATAGGTACTTTTTATAGCCTCTACGACAGAAATCTTACAGACAGAACTACCACCACTTTCGGGCATCTTTATGTGGACCTCGAAAGCAATATATGGTACTGCACTGAAAACGGGTTGTATTTTTATAACCAGAAAACCCTTGAATTTTCACATTTTCAAAAAGGTCCAGGAAACAAAAACCTGAATGAAAATGCTGTTGCCGATGTGGCGGAACTCGGGGGAGGGATTTTTCTTGTCGGTACGGATCACGGTGGTGTGAACTTATACAATCAGAACACCGGCACCTTTACCTATCATAAAAACCGGAGGTACGATCCATCTACAATCAGCAACGACCAGATTTATACAGTATATAAATCGCCCGAGGGTGTCATTTGGATAGGTAACTATAACGGGGGAATCAATATTTATGATCCTCTTATTAAGAAATTCAGCAATGATACGGAGCTGCCCAGGTTACCCGGTACAGAATTCAGTGTGGGATCAGTCCTTTGCATGGCAGAAGATAACAAACAAAATTTATGGCTTGGATACGATGGACAAGGTATAGATGTGTATAACCTGAGAACAAACACCATTAAGCATCTTCGATATAATCCGGAAGATATCAATTCAATCCGCAGTGACAATGTGGTTGATATTTTCAAATCGGCTAACGGCGACATGTGGATAGGCACATACCTGGAGGGACTGACAAAGATTGATGCCGTTACAGGGAAATATACCCATTACCAGTTCGAACTAAAGAATAAGACAGGTATAGGGGGTACGAATGTCTGGTCGGTTTGCGAAGACGATAATGGGATGATGTGGATCGGATTTATGGGTGACGGAGTCGACCGGTTTGATACCCGCAATAACCGCTTTTACCATTACCTGCATAATCCCGCCGATTCACACAGCCTGAGTGATAACAGTGTCTACAAGGTTTTCAAAGACAATGACGGAAAGATATGGGTGAGCACACAAAACGGGTTAAGCCTTTATAATCCTGACTCTGATAATTTTATTAACTATGTTTCAGGAAATAATGTCAAATCCGGAATCTACGGTAATTGTGTCTATGATATTTTTCAGGACGCCAGGGGGCGTTTGTGGGTTGGGACAGAACAGGCTCTGAATCTTTTTAATCCGTTTACCAAAGGCTTTGAACATTTTAAATTAACGGATCAGCCTGGAGGAACTGCTGTTCTATCCATTACGGCCGACAACACGGATAATCTTTGGATTTCTACGAATATAGGATTGGTGCGATTCAACACGGTGGATCACAGTGTCCGTCATTATGATGAAGCCGACGGCCTGCTTACCGATGAATTTAATTATGTCGCCTCACTCAGAAGCTCGGATGGCAGAATTTTCCTGGGAAATAAGAGCGGGTTCAATTATTTCGATCCGGAACGCATAAAGGATAATTCACGTATTCCGCCTGTTTATATTACTGAATTGAATATTGAGGGACGGACCGTGGATCCCTGGTCATTTCCTTCGGTTACGGATAAAAATATCTCATTTGCCCGGTCGGTTAATTTGAATTCTGGTCAAACGGCATTTACCATTCATTTTGCGGCACTTAATTTCTCTAATTCGCATAAGAATCTTTATTCTTACAAGCTTGAAGGTTTTGACACACAATGGAGCAAACCGGGTACCAAGCATGAGGTTACATATACCAATTTAAACCCGGGTCGCTACACTTTCAGAGTTAAAGGATCAAACAATGATCAGTTGTGGAATCCAAAGGTAACCACACTTGAAATCATTGTGCTTCCGCCATGGTGGAAAACCTGGTGGTTTAGGGTTCTTTTATATGCCTTACTGCTATTATTACTGATTTCAATATTTTACCTGAGAGTTCATTTTTACGAGAAACAGAAAAACAAGCTCACGCGGCTTGTAAGCGACAGAACGCTGCAACTTGAAGAGGTGGCTGTGGCACTCGAAGAAAAGCAGGAAGAGATCAATTCGCAAAATGAGAAACTGGTTGCCCAGCGCGATGAACTGGAGAATACCAACCGGATGCTGACTGAGCAGAAGCTGCATATTCTTGCCCAGAACAGTGAACTTGATTTTCACAGGAACCAGCTGGAGACTATAGTTGAAGAGAGGACAAGGGAATTAATCGAGGCAAAAAACAAGGCTGAAGAAGCCGACCGGCTGAAATCGTCATTTCTTGCCAATCTTTCGCATGAAATACGCACCCCTCTGAATGCCATTCTTGGATTTTCATCCCTGCTGAGCGAAAAAAACCTGACCGATAATGATCGCCAGGAATACAACAGGATAATCCAGGGCAGCAGCAATACCTTACTTGAGTTGATCAATGACATCCTTGATATTTCGAAGATTGAAGCGGGACAGCTCGAGCTTGACCTGCGAAGTGTTTCACTCGAAATGATAATCAATGACCTGGCCGGTATCTTTGATATGTTCATGAAAAGGGATGATCTCGGTTTAAATAAGCAGGTAGAGCTGAAAGTAAATATCGAAGAAAGCCTTCAGAAATCTCATATTGTAACCGACAGCCTTCGTGTGACCCAGGTAATTTCGAACCTGATCAATAATGCCATTAAATTCACTGCAAAAGGATTTATTGAAGTCGGCTGCAGTCAGATTAAAGATGGCGGGATGCTCAGGTTTTACGTGCGTGATACAGGCGTTGGAATTCGGGCAGAACACCAGCAACTTGTTTTTGAACGATTCAGGAAACTTGAAGAGGATAACCTGCAACTTCACAGGGGAACCGGTCTTGGCCTTGCCATTTCGTACCAGCTTGTGCACTTGCTGGGAGGAACCATGTGGCTTGAATCGGAATACGGTAAAGGCTCCATATTCTTTTTCACCATACCGTTTATGAAAGGATCTGCAGGCATTTCAACAGTACTTAGAAAAAAGCAGGAAGAGATTATGCCCGATTTCGGTTACCAGGTTATACTGGTAGCAGAGGATGATGATTCAAATTTCAATTATCTCGATAAGATACTTAAAAATGCCCGTATAAGGGTTCTTCGCGCCATCAACGGCAAAGAAGTCATTGATTTGGTGATGAAACATCATGATATAAAGGTCGTTCTCATGGACATAAAAATGCCCGTGATGGATGGAATTGAAGCCCTGCATGCATTGCGTAAAGCCGGTTTGATAGTACCGGTAGTTGCCCAGACAGCCTATGCGCTGTCGGATGAAGTGGTCAGGCTTAAAAAAGAAGGATTTGACGAATACATTTCCAAACCGATAAAACGGCAGGAACTATATTCCATTCTTGTCAGGTACCTGCAATGATTGATTAATAGAGACCTGCAGGCTTTTTTTAATGATTTATTTTAAAAACATCAAAAGATAATTAAATTTGCGCCTCCATATGGTGGTCGTAGCTCAGTTGGTTAGAGCGCCAGATTGTGGCTCTGGAGGTCGCCGGTTCGAGCCCGGTCTTCCACCCGAAATCCCGATACAGAATGTGTCGGGATTTTTAATTCTTATCGATTTTTAAATAGGTATTTCTATCAGGTTATTATTTGAAAAAGAATAGTATTTTTAGCAGTATCCGTGATATTAACTTATGCCATCGCTTGAAGCGCATTTTGAACCTTTCAGGCAACAGATCATTGGAGAAGGAGCCTGTTTTGAATCGCCTTACGGGACGAAGCTGATCCGGTATTTCGACTGGGTGGCAGGCGGACGCCTTTATAGACCGATTGAAGACAGAATTGCCACGGTTTTCGGCCCTTTTATTGCCAATACCCATACTGAAACAAGTGAAACAGGCAGCAGGATGACGCAGTGTTACCGGTATGCACATGATTTCATTAAAAAGCATGTGAATGCCGGACCCAATGATATTATCATAACCGCAGGATCAGGCATGACAACGGTTGTGAATAAACTTCAGCGAATCCTTAGCATGCGGTCGGGTAATAAAAGGGGGAAATCAGATTTTACCGATATCAACGAAAAACCGGTGGTTTTCATAACCCACATGGAGCATCATTCCAACCATACCTCGTGGTATGAAACCATCGCCGATGTGGTTATGATTCCGCCAACGCCTTCGTTACTTATTGATCTGTCGGCGCTGGAGCGTTCTCTTGAGGAGTATAAAAACCGCAGGTTTAAGATCGGCGCCTTTACGGCCTGTTCCAATGTAACAGGTATCATTACGCCTTACCATGAAATGGCTGCCATTATGCATAAGCACCAGGGTTTATGCTTTGTTGACTTTGCTGCATCGGCACCCTACGTTCACATCGATATGCATCCGGATGACCCGATGCAAAAACTGGATGCCATCTATTTTTCACCCCATAAATTCCTGGGTGGTCCCGGATCATCGGGTGTACTTATCTTTGACCGCTCACTTTACCAGTCGGAAATTCCGGATAACCCCGGCGGAGGCACCGTCGACTGGACGAACCCATGGGGAGAGTACAAATATGTGGATGATATTGAAGCCCGCGAGGATGGCGGGACTCCCGGGTTCATTCAGGCTTTCAGGGCAGCCCTGTCCATGGAACTGAAGGATAAAATGGGCGTCGATAAGATGATGCAGCGTGAGGAACAGCTTGTGGAGATAGCTATGAAAGGCCTGAAAACAGTTCCCGGCCTTAAAATTCTTGCCGAAAACAATATTCACAGGCTCGGGATCATTTCGTTCTATCATGCAAAAATCCATTTTAACCAGATGTGCCGGATGCTGAGCGACCGTTTCGGAATCCAGGTGAGGGGAGGGTGCGCCTGTGCCGGAACTTACGGGCATTTCCTGTTAAAAGTTACCTATGACCGGTCGCACGCTATTACCGAGAAGATTAACCAGGGGGATCTGTCGGACAAACCGGGTTGGGTAAGACTATCGCTGCACCCCGTCATGAAGGATGAAGACATATATTTCTTTGTGGACGCGATGAAGCAGATTGTTTCAAATTTCCCCGAATGGAAAAAGGATTATATTTATGATCCCAGGAAAAATGAATTTCAGCATAAATCGCAGAAGATTTGTGACAATAACTGGACTGAAGAATGGTTTAAATTATAACCCATGATTATCACAGAAGTAAAAGACAAGCAAACGGCAAAACAATTTCTCGAAGTTCCGAAAATCCTTTACAGGAACGATCCACACTGGACTTGTCCGTTGGATATTGAAATTGATAATACCTTTAATCCGGCTAAAAATTCATCGTACAAAAACGGCAATGCCTGCCGGTGGATTCTTAAGGACGGTGAAGGCAACCTGGTTGGCAGAATCGCAGCTTTTTATGATAAGAACAAAGCCTTTCATAACACGCAACCAACAGGAGGCATCGGCTTTTTTGAATGCATCAACGATCAGTCCGCCGCCAACCTGCTTTTTGATACCGCCAAAGCGTGGCTCGCTTCAGAAGGGATGCAGGCAATGGACGGCCCTATCAATTTCGGTGAAAATTTTGTGAACTGGGGACTGCTTGTCGAAGGTTTCATGCACCAGGCATACGGTATGCCCTATAACTTTCCGTATTATAAGACGCTTTTTGAAGAATATGGTTTCAAGACCTATTTCGAAATGTACAGTTTCCACGACACCTTCAGCCGGCCGTATCCCGAGCAAATGCGTAAGTTCGGTGAACGTTTCTGGAGGAAACCTGAATACTCGTTCAGGCATTTTGAAATGAAGCATGCTGAAGAGTTCCTCAAGAACCTTGTTTGGATGTATAATAAAATCTGGTCTGACTTCCATGAAAATTATACACCGCTTGCATACGAGGATATCAACAGCATCTTCCAGGATGCGCGCACCATTCTCGATGAAGATCTTATATGGTTCGCCTATCATAACAATGAGCCGATAGGCTTTCTGATCGTGTTCCCCGATGTAAACCAGGTTTTGAAGAAACTGAAAAACGGCCGCCTTACTTTTATGAACATCATTAAGCTGTTCTATTATAAAAAGAAAGTGGTCAAGCGCGGCAGGCTTTTGCTGTCGGGTGTCATTCCCGAGTACCAGCGAACCGGTGTTGTTGGCGGTATTTACCTTAAAATTACCGATACAATGCGCCAAAAAGGTATGGAAGAGCTTGAACTTTCGTGGGTTGGCGATTACAATGTTACCGTAAATCGAATGTATGCCCAGTTTGGTGCTGAAAAGGCAAAGACGCATATAACCTACCGTTATATGTTTGACCCGAATGCTCCATTCGAGCGTTTCAATAACCTTAGCCATAAAACCATGAAAGATCTTAAAAAGACCTAAGGAAAATTTTGATCTTTTAAAATCATTATTTATCTTTGCAACCCGATTTATAAAGACAGAATTATGAAAAAAGGAATACATCCCGAAAGTTACAGGCTGGTTGCCTTCAGGGATATGTCAAACGGTCATACTTTTCTTACAAGGTCAACAGCTGCTTCGAGAGAAACAGTTACCATGGAAGACGGAAAAGAATATCCGTTGATCAAACTTGAAATTTCAAATACTTCCCATCCTTTTTACACCGGTAAGATGAAACTGGTTGACACTGCAGGACGTGTGGATAAGTTTATGAATCGTTATAAAAGCCATTACGATAAGAAAAAACAGTAATTGAGGTTGTTTTTGTTCGATAATAATCCGACTCCGTTTTCATATTCCTGAAAACGGAGTTTTTATTTATATTTGTATAACACTGTGACTTTTATGTCAGCTGATAACCGTAGTTATATTCTATTTGATGATTTGTACCGTGATCACCTGCTGCCGCTCACTTTTACACGGCCGGTATGCGAACTCAGGATTGGCATCCTGACCATTCGCGAGAAATGGGAAAAATGGACCGGTCAGTCATTCTCTTATTTAACTGTCAATTACCTCCGGGAGAAATACAATCTTGTAAAATCAGGTGAAAATTTGGTGATCAACGGCTCCGTCACTCCCAACAGATCTCTTGTGGATGAAATCTTAAGCCTGTCGGGCGGCGAGGTTCTTATGAAAGGCAATGTGTTTGTTGCCGGATGCATTACTGCTAATATCCTGGATGAATTTGACGGACTGCCCCCGAAGGGATATACGGTTCGTGAAGCCCAATCTGATTTCAATCACATTGCCAGGCTATGGCATATATACAGGCTTAACGGTTCAGAGCTTCTGTCAGATTACAGGTTGCTCACCGAAGGAAGAATTTCCGCACCAGTTAACAGCAGCAATAACCTTATTAATCCGGGTAACATCTTCATTGAAGAAGGTGCGGTGATGGATTGTGTGACAATTAATGCCAATCCCGGTCCCGTTTACATCGGCAAAAACACAGTCATTATGGAAGGATCCCTGATCAGGGGCCCCCTTGCACTCTGTGAAGGTTCCATTCTTAAAATGGGCACCATGATCTATGGTCCCACCACAATCGGCCCCTATTCAAAAGCAGGCGGGGAGATCACCAACTCGGTCATTCTCGGGTATTCGAACAAAGTACATGAAGGTTATATAGGTAATTCGGTTATTGGTGAATGGTGCAACATCGGCGCCGGTTCCAACGCATCCAACCTTAAGAATAACTTCGGAAATGTGAAGCTTTGGGATTATGCAACCGGGAAATTTGAAGATACCGAACTTCAGTTTTGCGGCCTGTTTATGGGCGACTATACTCGTTGTGGCATTAACACAATGTTTAATACAGGCACGGTGGTGGGTATATCGGCAAATATATACGGATCCGGTTTTCCAGGCAGTTTTATCCCGTCGTTCTCCTGGGGAGGAGCAGCCGGTTTTGAAACTTATCGCCTTTCTAACGCCCTGGATACGATTGAAAAGTGCATGGCCCTTCATCAAAAGCCGTTGGATGAAAATGACAGGAATATCATCAGCCAGCTGTTCACTCTTACAGGACGTTATCGTAAAACAATCTGATACTGGTAATTGCTTAAAATATTTTCATGGCATAGAGATTGTTACGTCTATTGGGATTATTTTAATCACCGATTGCTGACAATTTGTCTTTTTTTTTGTTTTAAACTCTCAGGAGGAAAAGTTACATTATGAGTAATTCGCACGTAAAGAAGGCCGCAGATTTGTTTTTATTACCCAATGAGGATACTGACTTCATTCCGTTGATTTCGGAAGAGGATGAAGAAAGTATTTCAATGACGAAAGTTCCCGATACGCTTCCCATATTACCTCTTCGCAATACTGTTTTATTCCCGGGGGTTATCATTCCCATTACCGTTGGCCGTGAGAAATCAATGCGGCTTGTCAGGGAAATCTACCAGAAAAATAAAATTATAGGAACAGTGGCTCAGAAGGATCCGAATATTGATGACCCTGAACCGGATGAAATGTATAATGTGGGTACAATGGCCCAGTTGCTGCGCATACTGGAAATGCCTGATGGATCCACATCGGTGATCATACAGGGAAAACGGAGGTTTGAAATTGACGAAATTGTCAGTACAGAGCCTTATTATGTAGCACGCGTTTCAGCCCTCGAAGATGTCAAGCCAAAAAGAAAGGACCATGAATTCGAAGCCATCGTCGGTTCGCTGAAAGACCTTTCGCTCAAAATGATCAAACTTTCAAGCAATATACCCCCTGAAACATCATTTGCTGTTAAGAACATAGAAAGCTCATCTTTCCTGATCAACTTCATCAGTTCGAACAGCGATATCCGCATGCATGAAAAGCAGCACCTGCTTGAACAAAACAATCTTAAAAAACGGGCCACAGCGCTGCTTCAATACCTGTCGAGAGAAGTGCAGATGCTTGAGCTGAAGCATGATATCCAGACCAAGGTTAAGATTGATATGGATCAACAGCAGCGCGAATATTTCCTGCACCAGCAGATGAAAACCATCCAGGATGAACTGGGTGGCAACCCTATTGAACAGGAAATTGAGGAGCTAAAGAACAGGGCTAAGAAAAAGAAATGGAGCAAGGAAATGGGCGTGTCCTTCATGAAAGAAGTAGACAAACTCAACCGGCTTAACCCGGCAACCGGCGAGTACTCCGTACAGCTGAATTATCTGCAGACGCTGCTGGAGTTACCATGGAACGAGTATACAAAAGATAATTTCGATCTGAAAAGAGCCCAGCGCATACTGGACAAGGATCATTTCGGACTTGAAAAGGTTAAGGAGCGGATCATCGAACACCTGGCAGTTCTTAAGCTGAAAGGGGATATGAAATCACCTATCATCTGCCTTTACGGTCCTCCGGGGGTGGGTAAAACATCGCTTGGCAAATCGGTGGCAAAAGCCCTGAACCGCAAATATATCCGTATGTCGCTCGGTGGTTTACACGATGAGGCTGAAATCAGGGGTCATCGCAAAACCTACATTGGTGCCATGCCCGGCCGGATTATCCAGAGCATCAGGAAAGCAAAATCATCAAACCCGGTATTTGTGCTGGATGAGATCGACAAGGTGGGAAAAGATTTTCATGGTGACCCTTCATCAGCGCTTCTTGAAGTACTCGATCCCGAGCAGAACAGCGCGTTCTATGATAATTTCATAGAGCATGAATTCGACCTTTCGAAAGTGCTTTTCATTGCCACGGCAAATACTACCACTACAATCAACCCGGCTTTGCTCGACAGGATGGAGCTTATCAATGTAAGCGGCTATATAATTGAAGAAAAGGTAGAGATAGCACGGCGACACCTGGTGCCCAAAGAACTTAGCAATCATGGACTGGACCCTGAAGCTGTGATCCTGTCGAAAAAGATACTGGAATACCTTGTCGAAAACTACAGCCATGAATCCGGCGTTCGCGAGCTGGATAAGACACTTGCCAAAATTATCAGGGTAATCGCCCGTAAGGTGGCCATGGAAGAAGATTTCAACAAACGGCTTACCGAGAAAGATATAGAGGAAATCCTTGGTGCACCGAAATATCTGAAGGATAAATACCAGGGTAATGAATTTGCCGGCGTGGTTACAGGACTTGCCTGGACAGCGGTAGGCGGAGAAATTCTTTTTGTTGAAACCAGCCTCAGTAAGGGGAAAGGCAACCTGACTCTTACCGGTAACCTGGGCGATGTGATGAAAGAATCGGCCGTCATTGCCCTTGAGTACATCAAGTCGCACAGCGACATGCTCGATCTGAAACCCGAGCTTTTTGAAAACTGGAATGTTCATATTCATGTTCCAGAAGGGGCCATACCCAAAGACGGTCCATCTGCCGGTGTTACAATGGCCACATCCATTGCTTCGGCCATGACTCAGAGAAAGGTTAAAGAAAATATTGCCATGACCGGTGAAATCACCCTTCGTGGCCGTGTTCTGCCTGTAGGCGGAATTAAAGAAAAAATCCTGGCAGCAAAGAGGGCGGAAATTAAAGAAATCATCCTGTCGGAAGACAATCGCAAGGATATCAGGGAAATTAATGAGATTTACCTTAAGGGCCTGAAATTTCATTATGTGAAGAATGTGATGGAAGTATTTCAGACAGCGCTGCTTAAGGACCAGGTAGCTAAACCTGTAATTTTTGCATAATACCGGTTATAAAACCTGATTCACCGATTTAAGGTTTGATTTGGGATACAATACGCCTTATTTTACACCTAAATTTTAAACTCTATGAAAATGGCACCAGGATTATTTTGGGGTGTGTTGCTGGTTCTGATTGGATTGGCAGCTATATTTCGCGTTGTTTTTGACGTGAACCTGTTCGGAATTCTATTTGCGTTCTTCCTTATTTTTGTCGGAATCAGCCTGCTTGTCGGCAAACCCTGGATGTTCAGGGGAGGGTATCATCACGACGAAAAAAATACAATGTTTGAGGAAAGAGCGGTGTTTGATCAGCCAAAAGATAATTCGGAATACAATGTGATCTTTGGCCGGTCGGTTTACGATTTTACCAATGTGCAATTTCCCGACAACGAACCTATCCGTATTAAAATCAACACAATCTTTGGAAATTCAGTTATAAAAATAAGCAAGAACTCTCCTGTAAAAATAAAGTCCGATGCAGTATTTGCCGGAGCAACCATGCCTGACGGCAACACCGTGGCCTTCGGTACTATTCAGTATAACACCGACACTTTCGGAGTAGCTCTTAACCAGCTCATTATTGACGCTCCTGTTGTTTTCGGAGCACTTCAGGTGAAGGCGGAGTGAAAACCTGCAGCATCGAAGACCAGTCAGCGTTTGAACATCCCGGGTGAAGTCTGTAATCGGTATTCGGTAATCGGTATTCGGTAATCAGTAATCGGTAATCAGTAATCGGTAATCGACAGTAATAGGCAGGATTAAAAGATGCAGGCGGCCCTTGCGGCCGCCCTTGCGTTTTATTATTTTTATATACCTTTACCCTTACTAATCATAGTTACTATGTACGATGACAAAATAAAGATAGCCATTTTCCCCGGTTCATTTGATCCGTTTACTATAGGACATGAATCGGTTGTCAGGCGTGCTCTCGATATGTTTGATAAGGTGATTGTGGGTATCGGATACAATACGACTAAAAACCGGTTTATACCCATAGAAGTTACTTCGGAAGGAATTCAGAAGGTTTTTGAGGATACAGGCGGGAGAGTGGAAGTTAAAATTTTCAAGGGACTCACTGTCGATCTCTGCCGCAAAGAACAGTCGCGTTACATCCTCAGGGGACTAAGAACGGCTGCCGATTTTGAATATGAGCGTGCCATTGCACAGACAAACAAAGCCATGTACCCCGAAATCGAAACGGTTTTCCTGTTGACCCTTCCGGAGCATACTCATGTAAATTCTTCTATTATCAGGGAAATCATTAAACAGGGCGGCGATGTGCGCCAATTTGTGCCTAAAAACTACGTAATTAAATAGGATGGGATTAAAATTCGCTGTTTCAATACTCGCGATTCTCAGCACATTATCTTCTTTTGCAGCCAGAGTCACACTTTATGGCAATGCACCGTCATATTCCGGCACAGAGCTTACATTTTACCGTGTCTCCGACTGGATTACCGGTACCGAGGTGAAGGCCGGTTCCTGTATTGTAAATGAAAAAGGGAATTTTACGACCGATATCGATCTGGATTTCACCTCCCAGATCATTACCTATATCGGCATTTACCAGGGATATTTTTTTGCCGAGCCTGGAAAATCATATGAGCTAATACTTCCCGAAAGGCGCGACAAATCGCCCGAAGATCAGCTGAATCCTTATTTCGAACCGGTAGAGATACATCTTGGCATGGCTAATTTCAAAAGTGATGATCTGAACATGCTCATCGTCATGTTTGATGATGCCTACATTCCTTATTATGATAAGCATGTGAACACCATTTATACCAAACCCGACTTCAAACAGATCGATAAAGATATAAGCCAGATTGAATCAGCCTTTTCGACATATGATAATTCATATTTCAAGAACTACAGGCTCTATCACTATGGAATGCTGAAAATGCTGGCTAACCGCCAGAGAGTTCAAAGCCTGTCCGATGAGTATTTCAATAATCACCCGGTTTTGTATAACAACACAGCGTATGGCGATTTATTCAACCAGGTGTTTGAAAAATATTTCATTCTGTTCAGCCGAAGTGATTTGGGTAAGAATATTTATGATGACATCAACCAGAAAGGCAGCTATCATGCTTTACTTCATACCCTTTCAAAATCAGGAAATTTCAGCAACGATACCCTGACAGAAATGGTTATCCTGAAAGAGATTCACGATGAATTTTATGGAACCCAGTTCTCACGCAACGGGTTGCTGAAACTTCTGGATACTCTCATACAGGTGACCCGAATTGGTGAGCATGAGATCATCGGAATGAATATCAGGCATAAAATCACCCGTCTTCTGGCTGGCTACGAGCCTCCGCCTTTTGAGTTACAGGATACACGAGGAAACCTCGTAAAGCTTTCCGATTTCAGGGGGAAATATGTCTACCTTAATTTCTGCACATGCCAGAGCTACAGCTGCCTGAATGAATTCAATATGCTGGCATCCATGCATCAGAGGATTGGGGATAAGCTCACCATCATTACAATCTCAACCGATCCGCAGGAAGAAGTGCTGAACCAGTTTTTACAAAAGAACAAGTACGACTGGGTTTTTCTGCATTACGACAAGCAGCCCGGGGTCATAAAAGACTATGATGTCAGGGCATTTCCAACGTATTTCCTGATAGGACCTGATGGTAAGCTGATTTACTCCCCGTCCGCGTCCCCGGCAGAGAATTTCGAGCAGAAGCTTTTTGATGTAATGAAATCGAGGGGCGATCTATAACAGGTTGGCATACTTAAGTACATCGATAATAGCCATGTAGGTATTATCAACAATACTTTTCAGTTTTTCTTTTTTTACCCACCGTATTTCTGAAATATCCTCATCGGTTTCAGGTATCGGTTCCTCATGACCGTCATATAGCATGTCAAACCATGCCGTACGTTTAAGTATCGGTTTTTTATCGATATAATAGCAGTGGTAGGTGGAGAGCAGCGGAGTGATATTTTCAAAACTGCTCAGGCCGGTTTCTTCAGTGACTTCACGGATTGCAGCCTTTTCAATAGTTTCGTTCTTATTTACTTTTCCCTTGGGAAGATCCCATTTGCCGCGACGTTTCATCACAAGGTATTCTCCTTCGGTGTTATGGATAAGCCCTCCGGCTGCATGTACCATTTCAAAGCACGATTTAAAGCGCTCCCTGAGCTGATCGATATCATGATGAAAAACAAAAAGAGTGTCAACCTGCTTTAAATTCCAGTAGAAATCAAGCAGCTCACCCAACTCAGCAACATTTCTGTATTTATAGAATAAACCATACTTTGTCTGAAAGTTCCGGATGAAATCATCCGTCAGCAGCACAACCCGTTCGTTGAAAAAAACTTTGTACATTTACAATATGAAAAATGTCCACAAATCCGTTGCAGGCCTCTTACTTCAGTGTAATGCCATAAAACTGAGTCCCGATAAGCCTTTTCAATGGGCATCAGGCTGGAAATCGCCCATCTACTGTGATAACCGGAAAACTCTTGGTTTCCCCGAAATAAGAAACAAAATCAAAGATAGTTTTGTAAAGGTTATACGGGAAAATTATTTATCAACAGAAGCAATTGCCGGTGTTGCTACTGGCGCCATTGCACAGGGGGCACTCGTGGCAGACGCACTGGGCTTACCGTTCATGTATGTGAGATCGGAAGCAAAGGGACACGGTCTTGAAAATCTTATAGAAGGCCATTACACAAAAGGCCAAAAAGTGTTAGTAATTGAAGATCTAATATCTACCGGGGGCAGCAGCCTCAAGGCAGTGAAATCATTGCGCGATGCAGGCTGCGAGGTGACAGGCATGGCTGCCATATTTACTTATGGCTTTCCAAAGGCTGAAGAGGCTTTCAGGGAGGCAAACTGCCCTCTGATCACCCTTAGCAATTACGAAGCACTTATTGAACTGGCCGTTGAAACAGGATATGTTTCGGAAGAACAGGTTGAAACGTTGAAAGAATGGAGAAAATCTCCTGAAAACTGGAAAAAATAAAATATTATGCTGAAACTTACGAGTAAGACAGGAAAAGCCAATGCGAAACAGGAAGTTGTTTTCAATTACATAAGCGATTTCAGAAATTTTGCCAATCTTCTTCCGGCCGACAGGCTTGAAAACACTGAAATAACAAAAGATTCAATCCGATTCACCTTGCCGGGAATGGGTGATATCGGGCTTAAAATTGCTGAAGAGCATCCTTTCGATCAATTGGTTATTAATGCCATTGAGGGAACGGCCGCTGATTTTACTTTCTGGATCAATATTCTTCCTATGGTTGAAAATGCATCGCAGGTAAATGTAATTCTGAACGCCAATTTAAACATGTTCATGGAGATGATGGCAAAAGGGCCGCTTCAGCAGTTTCTTGACCTGATGATTGACAAGGTGGAGCATATTAAATTCGAAGCTGTCTGAATTTATAATTCAAAAGAAATTTCTTTAAATCCGTAATTTTTAACATTGCCGTTACGCAGAAGCACCATCAGCTCGCCTGAATCGGCCACATCGATGATTCTGCCTTCAAATTGACCTGTGTCGTCAGTACAGTAGGTCCATTTATTGAGCCCTGACAATTTGTTCAGGTAAGCTGTCCTTATGATTTCAAGCTTGTTATCATACAACAGATCGAGTCCGGTGGCCAGACTTTGGAACAGTTTTTCACGGATTTCTGTCAAATCATAAACAATTCCTGTAATCTGCCTCAGTGAAACAGGATTTGGTATATGAGCCGGGAAAAGGGTCTGGTTGATGTTCAGGCCAATACCGATTACACAGGTATTCAGGTATTCACCCATTATTGTATTTTCAATCAGGATTCCTGCAATCTTGTTTTTGCCAACCAGGATGTCATTCGGCCATTTTATACTGACACCTGTTGTCAAAACCGATAAAAACACTGCCAGGCTGTGTGAAATACACATCGACAGATAAAACTGCCTGTCGGCAGGTAAGAACGAAGGTTTAAGAACAAGGCTGAATAACAGGTTTGAAGCGTTGTCGCTTATCCATTCCGAGCCTCCCTGTCCTTTACCGCCAACCTGGTGGTCTGCCAAAATTACAGTGCCTTCCTGAACTTCACCTTTCTGCAACAACCGTGAAGCATATGCATTTGTTGAATCCACTGTTTGCAGGTGAATCAGGGGAATGCCCGGAATAAAATCTCTCATTTTTTCTAAAAAAATCTTAATATTTGACTTACCTGTTTATTTGGTATTGAAATTGTAATAAAGTTACAGATAATTTTGCCATGGGGATCAATAACAGTGAAGTTGAATTCCGGGCCTAATTATTTAATTCACTATTTTTGTATTAAAATAAGAAGCATCAGCTTGGGAAGTAACGATCAATTGATACAAACAATTATTGAAGGAATACTCGGGAAAAAGGGCAGGGAAGTTGTAAATATGGATTTAGCAAAGCTGGACTACGCTGCATGTGACAATTTTATTATATGCCACGGTGATTCGGTAACCCAGGTAAGGGCCCTTGCTGATTCAGTTGAGGAAAAGTTGGAGGAGAAGCTGAGAATCAGTGTATCTCACCGAGAAGGTATTGAAAATGCACAATGGATACTGCTGGATTATGGTACGGCAGTAGTACATATATTTTTAAAAGAAGCCCGTGATTACTACAAACTTGAAGATCTTTGGGGTGACGCGGAAATAACCATGATTCACGAAGAATAGGAGATTCAACAGCATGGAAGAAAAAAAAGAAACAAAGCGCAAAGAGGAAGAAAAAAATACTACAAATAACAATAACACTCCCAAGCAGCCAGGTAATATGTTGGGCGGAAAACGTCCCAAATTCAATGCCATGTGGATATATGCCCTGATTGGCATTTCAATTATCCTGATCTATTTGTTCGATTCGGGACAGGGACCTGTTCCTATTGACTGGAAGTTCTTCCAGAATGAACTGCTTTTAAAAGGGGAGATTGACAAGATCGAAGTGATAAACGGACGCTATGCCCAGATTTATATCAAGCAGGAGAAACTCAGCGAACCTAAGCACCAGAAGAATTTCAGCAAGGGATTCAACACGTTTTCGAAGGCAGGTCCTCATTACACAATTCATGTAGGCTCAAACGATATTTTTATCAAGCAACTCGATGAGGCACAGGCGAATCTGCCGGAATCAGAGAAAATCTATCCCGAATTCCTCGAGAAACGCACTTTTGGTGACACACTGTATATATTGCTACCGTTAATTGTGCTTGTTATCATTTATATGGTCATATTCCGCAGGGTAAGTGGCGGTGGTGGAGGAGCAGGCGGCACAAATATATTCAACGTGGGTAAGTCAAAAGCCCGTATATTTGATAAAGACGAAAATATAAGGATTGATTTTAAGGATGTAGCCGGGCTTGAAGAGGCAAAAATGGAAGTAAAGGAAATAGTCGACTTCCTTAAAAAGCCCAAGAAATACACTGACCTTGGAGGTAAAATTCCTAAAGGCGCACTGCTTGTAGGTCCTCCGGGTACCGGAAAGACTCTGCTTGCCAAAGCGGTGGCAGGGGAAGCCCATGTACCTTTTTTCTCGCTTTCCGGGTCTGATTTTGTTGAAATGTTCGTGGGTGTCGGCGCATCCCGTGTACGCGACCTTTTTAAACAGGCCAAGGAAAAGGCGCCCTGTATTGTATTCATCGATGAAATTGATGCTATCGGGCGGGCCAGGGGCCGTAACCCGAACCTGGGTGCCAATGATGAACGCGAAAACACCCTTAACCAGCTTCTCACTGAAATGGATGGTTTCGCTTCAAATGCCGGTGTGATTATCCTGGCAGCCACCAACAGGGCAGACATTCTTGACAAAGCCCTTCTCAGGGCCGGCAGGTTCGATCGCCAGATATATGTTGAATTGCCTGACCTTAACGAGAGGAAGGAGATATTCAAGGTACACCTGCGCCCGATTAAAATTGATAAAGAACTTGATGTTGATTTCCTTGCACGTCAGACACCCGGTTTTTCCGGTGCCGATATTGCCAATGTTTGCAATGAAGCAGCCCTGATAGCCGCCCGTAAAAATAAGAAAACGGTTCAGAGACAGGATTTCCTGGATGCTGTTGACCGCATTGTCGGTGGTCTTGAAAAGAAAAACAAGATTATCACTTCGGATGAGAAGAAAACCATCGCCTATCACGAAGCCGGCCATGCAACGGTAAGCTGGATGCTTGAGCATGCAAGCCCGCTTGTTAAGGTTACCATAATCCCCAGGGGAAAATCACTGGGTGCTGCATGGTATCTGCCCGAGGAACGCCAGATAACAACCCGCGAACAGCTTCTTGAAGAAATGACTGCCACGCTCGGAGGCCGTGCTGCTGAAGACATAACATTCGGCCGTTTGTCAACCGGCGCTCTGAACGATCTCGAAAGAGTGACTAAACAAGCCTATGCCATGGTTACCTACTTCGGTCTCAGCGATAAGATCGGAAACCTGAGCTATTATGATTCTTCGGGACAAAGCGATTACTTCTTCCAGAGGCCCTATAGCGATAAAACCGCTGAAGTTATTGATTCAGAAGTGAAATCGATAATTGACGAGCAATATGTGCTTGCCAAGAATATCCTCACCGATAACAGGCAGGGATTGGTTCAGCTGGCAGAACAACTTCTTGAGAAGGAAGTGATTTTTACCGAAGACCTTGAAAGGATATTCGGAAAACGCAGGAAATCCGGTCAGGAAGCTGAATTGGCCGAAGTTCCCAGGACTACTGAATTAAATGCCGAAGGAGAAGATACGTTACAAAAAACTGAAAATTGAAAAACCTTTTTCAGCGAACTCTATCCGGTATTGTTTACCTGGTTCTCATTATAGGTTCACTCTTTGCAGGCAGGTATGCCTATGGCAGCGTTTTCATGTTGATCGGCATACTGGCCATGCTGGAGTTATACTCCATTTTTAACCTGGAAAAGAAGGGTCTCGTTACTCTGCCGGGACTTATCCTTACAGCATTAGCTTTTATCATTGGATTCTGCGTATCCTCAGGTTTATTGCCTGCAGAATATGCTGCAATAGCCCTTGTTTTTGGGATTTTACTTCTCATCACCGGACTTTACGTGAAGGACAGCGATGCAACAAAGATAATTCTTCCGGTAGTTACCGGACTGGTGTATGTAGCCCTGCCTTTTGCTTCAATGAACTATCTTGTCTTTCCACAAACTACGGGACACCAATATACGCACCGGATTATTCTCGGAATTTTCACACTCATCTGGATCAATGACACCGGCGCTTATGTAACCGGAATGATGATTGGCAGACATAAAATGTTTCCCAGGATCTCACCCAAGAAAACGTGGGAAGGACTGGCAGGCGGAACAGCGTTCACCCTTGTTGCATCGATCTGGATGAACCGGTTAATGGGAATTCTTGAGCCTGCCGATTGGATCGCTCTCGCAATCATCACCTCGATTTTCGGAGTGTATGGCGACCTCACCGAATCATTGCTCAAACGCAATGCAGGTATTAAGGATTCAGGAAATCTCATTCCCGGCCATGGCGGTATCCTCGACCGGTTTGACTCAATCCTTTTTGTGGTGCCGGTGGCGGTGATTTACCTTATGATAAGGGGAATTTAACGTCAAACCTCAAACCTCAAACCTCAAACGGTTTATTTAATCACCCCCAGCTCTTTCCCTATCTTCACAAACGCCTTTATAGCTTTATCCAGGTGCGCACGGGTATGAGCAGCTGAAAGCTGAACTCTTATCCTGGCTTCGCCTTTGGGTACAACCGGGTAATAGAAACCGATCACATAAATTCCTTCCTCGAGTAATCGTGAAGCAAACTCCTGAGAAAGACGGGCATCAAAAAGCATTACAGCTACAATAGCTGATTTTGAAGGCTTAATGGTGAATCCGGCCTTGATGATTTCATTCCTGAAATAATCTGTATTTTCATGAAGCCTTTCCTGCAATTCGGAGGTCTCTGACATCATATCGAACATGGCTATGCCTGCCTTTGTAATCATGGGAGGCAGCGAATTTGAGAACAGGTAAGGCCTTGAGCGCTGTCTCAGCATTTCAATGATTTCCTTTCTTCCGGTTGTAAAGCCGCCAATAGCGCCACCGAAAGCTTTACCCAGAGTTCCGGTTATAATGTCAACCTGTCCCCTGATATTGTAAAGCTCTGTCACGCCTCTGCCTGTATTTCCTACTACACCTGCCGAATGGCATTCATCAACCATAACAAGCGCATCATATTTTTCAGCCAGTTTGCAGATCTGGTCAACCGGGGCTACGTTTCCGTCCATGCTGAACACACCGTCGGTTACAATAATTTTAAACCGGTTAGCTGAAGCTTTTTTAAGCTGCTCCTCCAGGTCGGCCATGTCGGCGTTTGCATAGCGGTAACGCTGTGCCTTGCATAATCTCACGCCATCTATAATGGATGCATGGTTAAGCGAATCGGAAATTATGGCATCCTCTTCACCCAGCAGAGGTTCAAATACACCGCCATTGGCATCAAAGCAGGCGGCGTAAAGTATGGTATCCTCGGTGCCGAAGAAATCTGCAATTTTTTGCTCGAGTTCCTTGTGCAATTCGGTGGTTCCGCAGATAAAACGTACTGACGACATACCGTAACCGTGGTTGTCAAGTGTTTCATGAGCAGCCTTAATCAGTGCCGGATGTGAGGATAACCCGAGGTAATTGTTGGCGCAAAAATTCACCACCTGTTTGCCGTCGGCAAGGCGGATATCGGCATCCTGCGGCGAAACGATAATCCGTTCTTTCTTATATAATCCTGCATCTTCAATCGATTTTAATTCCTGCTGAAGATATTGTTTTATTCTTCCGTACATGGCTGTTTTGTTTGAGGTTTGATGTTCTTCTTAAATCGTAAATCGGTGTTCGGTGTTCAGTGTTAATCATATGACTATGTGACCTATGAGACACATATGACGAATGGTCCGGAGGGCTTTTTGCATTGTCCTGCCTGTGCCGGCAGATTGCTTTGCACCGTAGGAACCGGTGCTCGCAATGACGAGCTATCACCGGTTCCCATTCACCGGCTTCTTCCTTATTTCTTCAATCATCCTGTCGGTTATATGCTGAAGATCGTACTTCGGTTTCCATACGATACTTGTTCTCAGTTCACTGTCATCAATGCTGTTCGGCCAGCTTTCGGCAATTGACTGCCTGAAATCGGGCTTATAGGTAATGTCAAAACCGGGTATATGCCGGCGGATATCTACAGCAGTTTGCCTGGGTGTCAGACTGGGTCCTGTAATATTATAGGATGAATGACAGTTCAGGTTGGCCTTATCGGTTTCCATTAGACGGATAGTAGCCCCGATGGCGTCTTCCATAAACATCATCGGCATTTCCATACTTTCCGAAACAAAACAGGTATAGTTCCTTTTACGCACGGCTTCATAGTATATTTCAACAGCCCAGTCGGTAGTGCCGCCTCCGGCCTCAGTCTTATAACTGATGAGCCCGGGATAACGCAAACTTCTTATATCAATTCCGTATCGTTTGCTGTAATATTCGCACCAGCGTTCACCGGCAAGCTTACTGATACCATAAACAGTTGACGGTTCCATTATGGTCAGCTGAGGTGTCTTATCTTTTGGTGTTGTAGGTCCGAACACTGCTATAGAGCTTGGCCAGAATATTTTTTTTACATCCTCAACCAGCTTGGCAACCTCTAGAATATTCATGAGGCTGTCCATATTGATATGCCAGGCCTGCGTGGGTAATTTTTCCGCGTTGCCTGACAGTACGGCAGCCAGGTGATAAATCTGTGTGATTTTATTTCGAATTACGAAATGAATCAGGTGCTTGTCGTCCATGACATCAAGCAACTGAAAAGGCCCGCTTTCCTTAATATCCGACGGTGCGTCCTTGACATCCGTTGCAAAAACATTTGAATTGCCATAGATCTTCCTGAGTTCAAGCGTCAGTTCTGATCCAATCTGACCGGCAGCTCCTATAATAAGTATTCGTTCCATTATGCAGTAAATTCGGTCGAAGTTAACTCAAAATGAAAACCAAAAAAAATGACCTTTGGCATGAAAAAAGCCCGAAACCGGGCCGGATCAATTTTAATATGACGAACGCACTTTATAAATTGCCGATAATGTAATAATTTTATAACCCGGGAAAACAAATAAAAATATCCAGAAAACTATGCAGTATAACAAGTCCAGTAAGGTAGAAGAGTACTTCAGCAGTATTCACACGGATTTCAATTTAAGTAGCCAGTATCATAAGATTCCTGTAATTGTGGTGGAGAATTATGTCGAGTTAGGACAGCTGTCTGCACTGCGGTTCCTGGAATGGGTAAGCCTGAACCCGGGCGGTGTGATAGCACTTCCCACGGGCAGAACCCCTGAATTTTTCATCCGGTGGGTACAGTTCTACCTCAACAATTGGAAAAAGGAAATGGATAACGGAATCCTGGCTAAAATTGGGCTTGACAAGAAGCTTATGCCTGATATGAAATCATTGCAATTCTATCAGCTTGATGAATTCTTCCCCATTAAGCCTGAACATGAGCGTTCATTCACCTACTTTGTCAAGAATTTTTATATTGACGGGTTCGGGATGGATCCGAAAAAGGTTCACCTGATCAATACATATGATATACCTGCACAAGCCGGGGCTGAATTCAGCCGGTTTCATAACCTTGATGAGATTTTCCCCGACGGGGTGATTGACCTGAGCTTGCGTATAAAGAAACCGAAAACTGAAAAGGACCAGCTGAAACAGAAAGCCATCAAATTATATGATCAATTCTGCCAGGATTATGAAGATTCAATCGAGCGGCAGGGTGGCATTGGCTTTTTCCTCGGAGGAATCGGGCCCGACGGGCATGTTGCATTCAATGTAAAAGGATCAGCGCATCATTCCCATACCCGGCTTACCAATATTAATTACGAAACGCAGGCCGCTGCTGCGTCTGACCTTGGAGGCATTGAAGTGGTTCGTAAAAAGGCTGTAATTACAATCGGCCTGAGAACTATCACCCAGAACCCCGATACCGTGGCTGTCATTATTGCTGCCGGCCAGTCAAAGTCAGAACAGGTACGGAATGCCGTTGAGCTTGACCCGACAATAACTTACCCGGCCACCAGCCTGCAGAAACTTAAAAGCGCCCGTTTCTTCATTACACAGAGCGCAGCTTCATTATTACGCCTGAGCGAGGGCAATATCAAACAACTTTATAAAGCCAAAAAGCTTCCGGTAAGCTATTATGAAAAGCTTGTCCTTGACGGTGCTGAAAAAAACAATCTTTCGCTTGTGGAAGCCTCAAGGCTGGATATCAGCAAGGTTTCAAAGGAAATCCCGGAATGGAAAATCGCTTGTGATTTAAGCGGCAAGCCTTTTGACGCACTCAGCGGTGAAATAATCCGTTCGCTGTTTGATAAAATTCAGCATGGACTTAAAGTTCCGGATAACCAAAGGATCCTGCATACGGCTCCGCACCACGATGATATTGAGCTTGCCTATTTCCCGCTTTTACATCACCTGGTTCGTTCACCCAATAACGAAAATTATTTTGTATACTGCACCAGCGGCTTTACTGCGGTTACAAACCAGTATGTGATTGAAAGACTTGAAAATCTTCAATACCAGATCCTTTGCAATAATGGAATCGACAATAACGATATTGAAAACCTGGCTGATTACAGTAATGCCCAGGAAGACATAACAGGTTACCTGAACGGGATTGCTTCGCAGGAGCCGGATATCCAGGATTATTTCATCAGCAGACGCCTTACCAGGTTGTTCTTAAATCATCTTAAAACAAAAGACCTCACTAAGCTTTCCGAATTTGTTGCGAAGCTTATCAGTGACCTTAAAGTGATTGAACCGGGCAGGAGCGAACCCCCGATTTATCACCTGATAAAAGGCTGGCTTCGTGAGTATGAAGCAGAGCTTGTATGGGCCTATTTCGGCATTGACATGGATCATGTAACCCACCTCAGGCTTCCATTCTATTCAGCCAATATTTTCCCGCAATACCCCAATGAAGAGGATGTGCAGCCCATTGTGGACCTGCTTGAAAAAATAAGGCCGACTATAATTACCCTGGCACTTGACCCGGAAGGAAGCGGACCCGACACGCATTATAAAACACTCATTGCCCTGGCCGATGCAATCGACAAGTATGCCTCAGAGCACCAGACGATGGATCTGCATATCTGGGGATACCGGAATATATGGTCACGCTACCAGATTCATGAAGTGAACAAGATTGTCCCCGTATCGCTGAATTCATTTGCTGTACTTCACAACATGTTCAACAGCTGCTTCCTGAGCCAGAAATCGGCTTCATTCCCAAGCTATGAACTTGACGGAACATTCAGTGAACTGGCACAAAAGATATGGGTGGATCAGTTCGACAACCTGACAGAGCTTTTAGGAAAGGAATATTTTTACGAAAGTACAAGTCCCATGATGCGTCGCAGCTACGGGGCTATTTACCTGAAAGATATGACGTACAAAGAATTCTGTGATTACCTTGTACCGGTACGCAGTCTTCTGAAAGCCAAAGAATCGCTGGGCGGGGAATAAAACCAACCTGTCAGCGTCCGAAGGACCTGACAGCGTTGGTTTTATTCAGAAGACGTCTATAACGGTCCGCTCGGAGGGACCTGACAGCGTTATTTATTTGAATCAATCCAATGAAGATAAATCCTAAAACGCTGACAGGTCTTCGACGCTGTCAGGTTTTACACCGGATCTAAAACAACAAAAAAGGCCGCTCAATTGAGCGGCCTTTTTGTATTATTTGTGACCGATATATTCTAGTAGAACATTCTCCTGTTATCCTTTACCTTGGCCAATTCTTTCAATGCTTCAAAAGCATAGTAATTGGTACGGGCAGCATAATTACGTTCAACAAAGTTCCGGTTCATATCAACCTGTGTATTGTTTTCGGTTGACTGAGGTGCAACGACGTTATTTACGTAAAGAACATAAACTCCGTTTTCACCGATAATGGGCTTTGAAACAACGCCTTTTTCCAATGAAAGGGCTGCCGCAACAACTTTCGGTTCAACACCGGCATTTCCGAGTGTGGATGATGAGAATTTTATTCCGCTTACGGGCTCAACTGAAAGGCCCATACTGCCAGCAAGGTCATCCAGCGATTTGGCAGAACCTGACTTTTCATTGAACTGCGCTACGAGTGTTTCAGCTTTCTTCTCCTGCTTTACCCTGTTTTCTACATCAGCTTTAACCTCTTCGAGAGGAGCAATGCCTTCTTCCCGAATGTTTTCAACTGTAGCTACCACATAGCGGTCTTCAATTTTAAACACGGTTGAAACATCCTTTTTCTCGGCTTTATAGGCCCAGCTCACAAGCTGACGGGCAGATTGCATATCATTTACCCTTTTGTCCATAGGAGCAACGTTCAATGCGCTGCGTACGGTGAAACCTTTGGGATTGGCTACAGCCTGAACAAATTTGTCATAGTCATTATTCATGCCAGCAAATTCGTTGGCCTGCATATAGTAATCATGGTCGGTATTCTCACTGGCCGTAACCTTTTTTACAAGGGTAGCCACCTGAACCTTACGGGTAGGTTTCGACTGGTCAGTAACCTGTATTACATGGATTCCAAATTGTGTGGGAACCACTTTAACTTCGCCTTTCTTTGCAAGGAAACAGGAATCACTGAAGGGTTTTACCATTTTGCCTTCTGTAAACCAACCTACATCACCGCCAAGCTGTGCTGAGTTGTCGGAAGAGTACATCAGGGCCAGCTTTGAAAAATCTTCGCCTTTTCTTACAAGGGTAGCCAGACTGTCAGCCAGTTTAAACATGGCCTGTGCATTGGCCTGTGTGGCACGTAATAAAATATGCCTTGCCTTCACCGAGTCGGGCAGGTAGTTCACAGCTGCCAGCCGGGAGATACGGTATGAATTGTCAGTGAAATAAGGGCCAAAAGATGCACCAACCGATGCATTGAACAAGGCCTTATTGAGTGTGTCAGAAAGCTCGCCTTCTTTATAATTTTTCTGATCAAAAGGAACGTCAGATTCGGTATTTACGAACTGAACCGGATTATCAGCTTTTTCAAAATCAGGGGCAATGTCATTGATCCATTGCTCAGCATATTTGAAATCGGCCTGTGAAGGAACCACTTCATAATATACATATCTCAGGTCACGTGATTCGCTCTGTTTAAACAGGTTTTTATTCTCCTTGTAATACTTTTCAAGGTCGCTTTTTGAAACCTGTATCGATGAATCAGAAACTGTACTGAAGTTTTTAACGATGAAATTCACATCAGCGGTCTTTGATGATTCCATCTGCTGACGTTCTGCGTCAAATTTTGTGGCATATAATCCCTGCCGTACCAGGTTCAGGTATTTTATATTCTTTCTTTGCCTGTAAATTTCATCTTCAAGGAAGTTATAATACCTTTTCTCATCCGATGTTTCATCCTCGGCACTTACGCGTTGCAGGAAAGCACTTAATGCCTGCCGGTTCAAAATGCCTGTCTGAGGATCGGTAAAAAGCTGGGCAAGGGCCGGGTGCGGGTTTTCACCCATTATTAAATTAGCAAGCTCTTCGGACGAAACTTCCACGCCAAGACGGTTGTATTGTTTGTCGAGTATCATATCCTGGATCATATTATCCCACGTTACCGTGCGAATCTGATCCATTGTCTGTTCGTCAACACTCATCTGACCACTCTGGAGCTTCTGGATATCTTCCAGTTTTTTTACCTTATTCTCATATTCCGTATATGGAACAGATTTGCCGGAAACTTCGGCTATTTCATATTTGGAACGTGTAAACAATGATCCCGATGAATCGAGTAAATCGCTCAACACAAAAGCAAGCAATGCCAAACCAATTATGATAGCCAGTAAAAGTCCGGCTCTGACTCTCAGCTTTTCTAAAACTGCCATGTAAAACTCAGGTTAAAATGTTCAAAAAAATAGGGTACGAATATAGCAATTAATCTTATTTAAAAGAATGAAAATAAAAAATTAGCATCCATCGCAAACAGGTGAATTAAGGCATTTTCACCGGATTATTCATGTAACGATTTTACCTGTACCAGATCAATACGGGTGCGGCTTACTTTCAAAATCCGGAATTCAAATTTGTCCGTCACTATTTTATCATTTACTTTGGGAATGCTCTGGTGCTGGAAAATAATGTATCCTGCCAGTGTATCATATTCTTCCGATTCGGGTAGGTTCAGGTCATATTTGTCGTTCAGGTAATCAATCTCAAGCCGGCCTGAAAAAATGAACTGACCTTTTTCCGGATTCTTCTCGATAAATTCATCCACATCATGTTCGTCGTCAATCTCACCGAAAATTTCTTCCATGATGTCCTCAATGGTGATCAAACCTGAAATCCCGCCAAACTCATCAACTACCATGGCCATGCTTCGTCTTTCCTGGATGAATTTTTTAAGCAGTTTATTGGCCGCCATGGTTTCAGGCACATAGGAAATGCTCAGCAGCATCGACCTTATGTCACGAGGATTCTTAAAGAGGTCTTTTGAAGTCACGTATCCGATAACATCATCCAGGTCATTTTCAAATACGGGCATTTTTGAAAAACCGCTATCAATGAATTCATGCCTGAGAGTTTCAATTGAGTCCTTTGCTCCTACCGATACAATTTCTGTTCGGGGAATCATGCAATCCCGGATCCGTACATTCGAAAAATCAAGTGCATTCTGAAACAGCTTGATTTCATCCGTTTCTTCACTGTTCGATTCGCCCTTGTTGTCCTGGATTTCATCGATAAGGTGGTTCAGATCGACCTTGCCAAAAACCATCTGATCGTATTTGTTGACGGTGTCCGATCGGATAATTGATTTGAGGATCCAGTTAGACAACCTGTGAATAACGATGCTTACCGGGTAGAGCACAATGAAAATCAGCAAAAGAGGGAACGACATGATTCTTAGGGCCAGGTTCGGATTGATCCGTACGATTGCTTTCGGAAGAAATTCTGCAAGGAAAAGGATCAGTAAAGTGGATAAAAGTGTTTGTATGATCATAATTCCGAACTCCGAAGCAATGAACCGGCTCAGAAACGGCTGCAGTGAACGCGACATGAAAATACTGTATATAACAATGGCTATGTTATTACCCAGCTGGATGGTGGCGATATACTGTCCTGAACGTTCCTGGAAAATGTGAATGATCTTTGATGATATGAGTCCCTGTTTCCTGTCGAGTTCAAGCCGTAGCTTATTCGATGCCAGGAAGGCAATTTCCATTCCTGCAAAAAAGGCGGCAAGAACAAGCGTAAGTAAGATGGTAAAAAATGGATTCATATGATGAGTTACATTCCTGTATCGTTTTCTGCTGGAGTGTCATTAACCAGGACCTCTCCCTGGTAACCATTCATTCTGAAGTGGGTAAGATTTTCTTTAGCTTCAAACCCGTTTTCACCGGTAAAAACACCATCAGGATTTGTTATTTTCGAGAATTTATCGGAGTAGATTCGTTCTTCTTTGTGATTCCAGAATAGTTGTTCGGTTTCGATCTTTTGCCCGGTCACCTGGTTTTCGCCATAAACATGATTTCTGCCTTCCCAAAGGTCCTTTTTTGAATAGTATATGGCAAACCTGGCCTGGATGAAAGAAGTCTGCCTGCCGAGGGAATCATAAAATACCGCTTTCATGCCTTTCGGAAACTCATAATAGGGTTCTTCCTTATTATTGTATTGTAAAACCTCGGGAGCCAGGACTTTCCCCTTCAGCAAACCAGAATCGGTGTAGGACATCTGGATGTCGTACCCTGTAACATCAGGAAGGTTGGATTCACTTGTAAGGGCTTTGATGGTTTCAATGTCATTCTTACAGGAAGAGGCTATGATAAGAAAAACCCAGATCGCTATCAGTCCGGATATCTTTATGTTTTTCTGAATTGTCATGGTTGTTGCCCTGAAATATTATACTCAAGGATATAGTTCAATCCCTTCAGCACAAGATCAGGTATCGCAAATATCGATCTTTTAAGTTTAGAAACAAAAAAAGCAGAATCTCCCCCTGTAAGGATAAATTCGCAGGCTGGATATGCCCTTGAAAATTCATCCATGTAGCTGTTGATTTCATGAATTATTCCCTGCTGAACCCCGGCAATAAGGGCTGTTCTTGTATCGTAGCCGAATTCAGGAAATGAAGGATCAGCGGAAACAAGCGGAAGCCTGGCCGTAAATTCATGCAAAGCCCTGAAGCGCATCTGCATGCCGGGTGAAATATTACCGCCTTTAAATTTTCCTTCGGATGTGACAAAATCAATTGTAATAGCTGTTCCCATATCGGCAATCATAACATTGCAATAAGGGCATACATAACGTGCGCCTGCCGCAGCCGCGATCCTGTCGCGCCCCAGAGTTTCAGGCGTTTCATATGAAATGGCAACCGGCAAAGGTGTTTTATGACCGAGAATGAGCAATGAAATATTTGCTTCAACGAGCGTTTCTTCAATTGCCTTATCTGGTTTGCCTGTAGCAGAAAGTATGGCACGAGATGCCTTTTTTGAAAAGATGACGCTGCGTACCATTTCCGAATGGTTCTCCTCAACCCTTACCGTATCAATAAGCCTGCCATGATCAAACCATGCAAGCTTTGTATGGGTGTTGCCGACATCAATTACAAGATTCATCTTAAATAATAAGCAGCAAATTTACTGATTTCGTGGGTGTTTTCCAAGGCAGGTACTTCCGTGCTATTTTTCTGAAAGCAGCAGGGCACTGAAATCCTTAATTTTCATAAGGCCTAAAGGAAAGGACAGAATGAGGGCAAAAAACACATAAAGGAAAAAGGAATAATACCAGGTTATTTGAAGGTACCTCGAAAGAATGCTGGCTGCAGCAATCAATATAATAAAAAGTACAAGGCTGATCATTAACCGCCTGTCGGTTTTAAACCTGAAAATCTTCTTGGCAGTAATAATCTGGAATGCCCCGGTAAAAAGTTGTGTACAGGCATTGGCAATCGCCGCCCCGATGATTCCGAATCGTTTAATAAAAACCAGGTTAAGCGTAATATTAATCACAACAGCCAATGCAGCCATCGTATTCAGTATCCTGAGGTTGCCATTTGCAGTGAGCAGTGTGCCGAAAATATAGGTAATGCATATCCCCAGGAAACTCAGGGTGAGAATGGCAAAAGCATTTGCAGAATCCTGCACATGGCGGGTATACAGAATGTCGATGATTTCATTCCGGTAACTGATACAGCCGAAAACCACAATCAACGCCGGCACGATAAGCAACGTAAACGAAAGTCTTGTGAGATTCTGAACCGACTCATTCTGTTTGATCATTTTTGAAAAAACGGGAAGCAGGATCACAGTGAAAAGATAGCCATAGTTGGAAAGGATTTCGATAATCCTGAACCCCTGGGCATAAATTCCGGCCTGTTCCTTACCATTCACGAGCATTTTGCCTATAAGCACCGAATCGACCCTGAGATAAGAAGCCATAAGCAGAAAAAGCAAGGCAAAGGGAAGGCTCTGGGCCAGAAACGATTTGTAATACCTGAGATTAAACCTGAATTTGACCGAATCGGTTTTTGATAACACAAGGCTGGCGGACAAACTGGCGCTGATGAGATAAGCTGCAGTCTGCGCATAAACAAGCCATTCGATGCGAAAAACATGCCGCGTAACCGGATCAAGAAGCAAAAATCCGCAAATGACAATCACCACAAAGCGATCAATTACCGATACAATGCTGTCGGCACTGAACCAATGCATGCCTCCCAGGTTGGCCCTGAAATAAAGGATGAATGCCGCCAGGAACTGGTTCAGCAACATGATCAGCAATAGCCTGAATTCATTGTCTTTCCAGCCCATAAAATAGCCGATGGCCGAACAAACGGTAAAATAAATGGCACCCAGCAGAACTTTCAGCGGCAGGATATATGAAACATATTTGCTGAGCAGGTGAGTGTGACGGGCAATTTCTCGCCGGCTGAAGCTTTCAATACCCAGGTCAAGAATGATTTGGAAAATCAGCGTGAAGTTCAGCAGAATGAAGTAATTGCCGTATTCCGCAGCACCAACGGTATTCTGCACTCCTACATCAATTCCAAAAGCGTAAACTGGTTTAACAAGAAGATTTAAAAATAAAAGAAGGGCCAGATTTGTGACAAATTTTCTTTTCAAAGCCGCTGAAAAATTGTTTTCTTTACAAAATTAGAAAGAATTATCTATAACGATTGTTTTATTCGTAAAGAGGTGCTGAAAAGTTATCTGATACCGGGTATTTTTGAGGCGGGGTGTGATGAGGCCGGGAGGGGTTGCCTCGCGGGGCCTGTTTTTGCGGCTGCCGTTATTTTGCCTGATGACTATGAGAATCCCGATCTGAACGACTCAAAACAGTTGACTCCCGAAATGAGAGACATCCTCCGTAAAGATATAGAAAAGAATGCCGTTGCATGGGCCGTTGCATGGTGCGATAATAAAATGATAGATGAAATCAATATCCTCAGGGCATCCATTAAAGCAATGCATGACGCACTGGACAAGTTAACTCTTAAGCCCGGCCATGTGCTTATTGACGGTAACCGGTTTTACCCGTATGGCCGCATCCCGTATACCTGTATAATTAAGGGCGACGGCATCTATGCATCGATAGCCGCCGCATCAATACTGGCCAAAACCTGGCGCGACGAATACATGAACACCTTGCATAATGAAATAAACTGTTACTGCTGGGACACGAATAAAGGTTACCCTACACCCGAACACCGTGATGCCATCCAGAAATTCGGAATTTCATCCTACCACCGCAAAACCTTTTCACTGCTTGACGATCAACTTGAACTTGACTTTTAGCTATATGTATTCCTGATTCTTAATTAATACAATAAAGATTATGAAGAAGTGTTTTTCAATGATTTTGGGATTATCCCTTTTAATGAATTTTGCGGTAAAAGCCGATGAGGGAATGTGGCTTTTACCCCTTATCAAGAAGCTGAACATTGATACTATGCATTCGCTTGGTTTCAGGCTCACAGCTGAAGATATATACAGCATTAACCACAGCAGCCTTAAAGATGCCGTTGTGATTTTCGGCGGCGGATGCACCGGTGAAATCGTCTCGGATGAAGGTTTGATTCTGACAAACCATCATTGCGGTTATGACGCCATTCAGAATCACAGCACCGTTGAGCACAACTACCTCGAAGACGGCTTCTGGGCCATGAACCATAAAGAAGAACTTCCGAATGAGGACCTTTCGGTAACGTTTCTTGTAAAAGTGGAAGATATAACCGACCTCGTTCTGAAAGCAACTTCAGGCGTGACATCCGAAAAGGAAAGGGATGACAAAGTCCAGGCCGTTTCGGATTCAATCGTTAAGTCGGCAACCCGCGAAACGGATTACGATGCTGACGTAGAGTCGCTTTTCGGCGGAAACAATTACTATCTTTTCGTTTACCAGACTTATAAAGATGTCAGACTTGTTGGCGCTCCTCCCTCATCGATCGGAAAATTCGGCGGCGATACTGATAACTGGATGTGGCCAAGGCATACCGGCGATTTCAGTGTTTTCAGAGTATACAGCGCACCTGACGGCAAACCGGCAGCTTACAGTGATAAAAACATACCTCTCAAACCCAAATATTCGCTTCCGGTTTCTCTTAAAGAAAGGAAACTGAATGATTTCAGTATGGTTATGGGCTATCCCGGAACAACTACAAGGTATATGACTTCTTACGAAATCAAGGAACTCATGAACCTTACAAACGACAACCGGATAAAAATCAGGGGACTCCGGCTTGATATCCTGATGAAGGACATGAGAGCGGATGAAAAAGTAAATATTCAGTACGCATCCAAATATTACACCTCTTCGAATTATTATAAATATTCAATTGGCCAGAACCAGGGTCTTCAGCGTCTTCATATCATGGAAGACAAGCAAAACCAGGAAAAGGAATTCACTGCCTGGATCAGTAAGGATCCCCAAAGGACTGAAAAATACGGGCAGGCTTTGAATCTGATTAAAGATGCCGTAGACAAAAGAGCTTCCTATAAACATGCTGTTCAGTACGTGTATGAAAGCTTACTTACATCATCGGAACTTATTGCATTTGCCAACAGGGCTACAGGACTTTATAATGCTCTTGTTGCTGAGCCCGCAAATACCTCACTTGTGGATTCACTTTCAAAACTACTGAGAACAAGGTATGATGACTTTTCAAAGGAGTACAACCCGTCTACGGATATGAAAGTGATCCCCGCAATGCTCAGGCTTTATAAAGAAAATGTGTCAGAAGAATTTCTTCCGGATATGTACAAGGTGATTGCCTCCAGGTACAAAAACGATTACAATAAATATACAATCGACATGTTTTCGAAATCCATCTTTGCCAATAAGGATAAGTTGGATGCGTTTTTGAAGAAACCTACCCGGCAGGTGCTCGAGAAAGATCCGGCATTCAAGGCAGCACAATCGGTTATGGCAGTTTACCGCAAAGCCTATTATGGCCAGAATGCATCAAGTGATGATTTTAACAAGGGACACAGGTTGTACATTGCAGGTATCCTGGAAATGCATCCTGACAAAAAATACTATCCCGATGCCAACTTCACCATGCGCATGACTTACGGAACCATACAGGATTATAATGCCCGCGATGCCGTGCATTATGATTATATGACAACACTCAATGGCATTATGGAAAAGGAAGATCCGGAAAATCCCGAATTTGTGGTTCCTGCTAAACTTAAGGAACTTTATAAAAACCAGGATTACGGTGAGTATGGCAAAAACAACATCATGCCGGTTTGTTTCATTTCGAATAATGATATTACCGGTGGTAATTCGGGAAGTCCCGTGATCGACGGAGAAGGAGCCCTTATTGGTCTTGCATTCGACGGCAACTGGGAAGCGATGAGCAGCAATATAGCCTTTGAACCGGCTCTTCAGCGCTGTATTTGTGTGGATATACGGTATGTATTATTCATCATCGATAAATATGCGGGCGCCGGACATTTGATTAAAGAAATGAAAATAATAAGAGACTAAAGCAATTATTAATCAGGGATCAGTACTTTTGCTGATCCCTGATTTAATCTAAAACCAATGCATGTAAAGTTCATTGATATTATCACAGTGTTTATGGTGCTCTTTGCTGTGATCGATATTACAGGATCCATACCCTACATACTCGATATTAAGCGTCGCGCCGGTGATATTGATTCCATAAAGGCGACCCTTGTTGCTTATGTTATTCTTTTGCTTTTTCTTTTTATCGGTGAGCCATTCCTTAATCTTTTCGGCGTAGATATACATTCATTTGCTATTGCCGGATCTTTTGTGCTTTTATTCCTGGGACTTGAAATGGTTCTCGGAATCGAGTTTTTTAAATATGAATCACTTAAAAACACTTCTATCTTTCCCCTTGCTTTCCCACTGATAGCAGGAGCAGGCAGTATGACGACTATTATATCGCTTAAAGCCGAATACAGCCTTTGGACAATTTTTTTCGCTCTTACTCTCAATATGGTACTCGTATACATGGTTCTCAGGGCTACCCGATTTTTTGAACGGTTCCTGGGAAAAACCGGTATACTGATCCTGACCAAAGTTTTCGGTATTATACTGCTTGCCATTGCTATAAGGCTCTTCCTTTCAAATACCGGTATCAGGCTTCCCGATGCAGCATAGAATTGTGCTTTATACCGACGGTGCCGCCAGAGGTAACCCGGGCCCGGGAGGGTATGGTGTTGTGCTTTTATCAGGCCCCCACCGGAAGGAACTTTCACAGGGATACAAGCTTACAACTAATAACCGGATGGAACTGATGGCTGTAATCGCCGGCCTTGAAGCATTAAAATCAGACAACTGCATTGTCACTGTTTATACCGATTCAAAATACGTGGCTGACGCTATAGAAAAGGGATGGGTCCGTTCTTGGGAACAGAAACGCTTTGCGGGCAAAAAGAATGCAGACCTTTGGATCCGGTTTTTAAAGGTTTATCGCAGGCATCAGGTGAAATTTGTATGGGTGAAAGGACATGCCTCTATTACCGAAAATGAACGGTGCGATCAACTTGCAGTTGCAGCCAGCTGCGGTGAGAATCTGCCTGAAGATACCGGTTATCAGCCTGTGTAAAACTATTGTAACAATCTGTTTCAAAATCCGTTTGAATAAATGAGAACACTACATATTCTTCATTTTTGGATTTAAATCGGGCGGGTTGGAGACTACACTTATTCTAGATTATAAGGGCAGCATCAGGTACGAAACTATTGGTGAACTGATCCATAATTTCAAACAGAGTGTTCCGTCTTTGGGTATACCGGTGAGTATTTACAAGCGATTGTTGCTTATCATGATCGAATCGCTTGAAAATATTATGAAACACAGCGAGTGCCAGCCTGATCCGGAATTGACATGGCTCAGAATGGAACGTTGTGGCAACTGTTATACAATCACTAGTTCAAACCTTATGCAAAAAGAAAATGCAGACAGCCTGAAGCAGCGAATTGATTTGCTGAACAGCCTGGATGCACAGGGCGTTAAAGATTTTTATAAATCCACTATTACAAACGGGGTTTTTACTAAAAGAGGCGGGGCCGGACTGGGTTTGATTGAAATAGCTAAAATTTCCGGAAATCCTATAAAGTACAACTTCGAGTCATCAGGAGAATCTTGTATGCGCTATACCCAACAGATCACAGTTTACGAAAAATAACCCTCCGCTATTTCATTGCAAGGTCCTTGTCTTTTAAAATAATCTTCCATTCCGAAAGAGTATTTACTGCATGCTTGATTTCACGGCGGCATTCTTCTTCACTCATATAATATTTGCGGCGGAGTGATTCAAGCATATAGTTCATCGACTGCTTACGGTAAGCAGCCAGCAGAAGATCAGCATAAAAATCAGTAAATTGCTGTTTGAATTCGGAATGAGGATCTTTTGAAGTGACAAGCACTGAACCGTCAGATGCTCTTGTTATTTTATATTCCGGGTTTATTCTGATCTTCTCTTCCTGCCATTCACCTGAATAAGCAGGAATACTAACCAACAGGATTGCAAAAAATAAAAGAATTGAATGTTTTGCAGTTGCTGAGAAATTAAAATTCATATACAATGTTTAGGGTTATAAACAAGTACTGGTCGGATGTTGTTCGGTAATATCAGTTCAATTTACAAAATTGCATAATTTTTCTGACATGTTTGATTGCAAATCATCAGAAAATGAAATAGATTAATACGATAGTTCTGAAATTATGGAAGTTGCCATTCTCCATTATCATCTGAATCCCGGTGGTGTCACCAGGGTAATTGAGGCGCAGGTAAAAGGTCTTTTGACACAACCGGGGAAACTGAAATTATCCCTGATTTCCGGCACATCCGGTCAGAACTTTCATGAGCCTATGCCTGTTCATACATCAGATCTGTTATTCTATAATGAAGATGATGATTGTCCTGAAGATATATTGCATAAAGTGAATTCAGTGATTGATTTTCTCAAAAGAGTTACAACAAAACGAACCGTGTTGCATTGCCATAACATTAACCTGGGTAAAAACCCGGTTCTCACGCTTGCCATTTACGAACTGGCTTTGCAGGGCTACAGGATTTTGAACCATATCCATGATTTTCCTGAGGACCGTCCGGCTAACCTTTCAAGGCTGGGCCAATACGTGGCGGCCCATGGCAGTGAATCTGCCAGTGAAGTTTTATATCCTTCACTGAGCAATTACCATTATGCAGTGCTCACCATGTGTGATTATGAACGGATAGCCCTGAAGGATATATCCCCGTCAAGGATACACCTGCTTCCGAATTGTGTAATGCCTTCAGGCAAAGAAGCAGGCAGAGCCCACACATCAGGTATCCGCAAAACGCTCGGAATTGATCCGGGTAAAATATTGTGCACTTACCCGGTAAGAGCGATAGCAAGGAAAAACATCGGCGAACTGGTATTGCTGGCTGCATTATTTAAGGACTCATGCCGGTTTGCCATAACCCTGGCACCACTGAACCCTTTGGAGATACCTCTTTATTCGAATTGGAAAGCCTTTTGTGAATCCCGGGGCATTCCGGTTATTTTTGAAGCTGCTGAAAAGGTCAATTTCAATAAATTGCTGGCTTCATCTGATTTTTGCATTTCAACAAGTATCCGTGAAGGATTCGGTATGACATTTCTTGAACCCTGGCAGGCAGGAGTGCCGGTAATCGGGAGAGAACTTCCGTGTGTCATAAACGATCTGAAAGCAAAAGGTCTTATTTTCCCGCGACTTTACCCGGCAGTTCTTGTTTCGGTCGGTAATGAACCGGTTGATTTCGGGCATCTTTCTGCCGGCAATCAGGAGCTGATTGTACAAGGTATTATGGGAAATACCGCTGCCAGGCAACAAATTGTGACCGACAATCCTTTCCTGGAAAATTTCTTTGACCCTGTATCCCCTGAAATAATTGAAAATAACCGCTCAGTAATTCAACAGCATTTTTCTGCAGACCAATATGGAAGAGAATTATTCCGAATATATCGCGAGGTATCTTGTTAACCAGTCTGAAATCCTTCCCGAACCTACGGGTATGCAGCCTCATTTTCAAGCTGATCCTGATGTCAGGGCTGTGCTGTTTGATATATATGGCACTCTTGTCATTTCTGAATCAGGCGACATAGAAGAATCAACTATTACGGAAGAAAATCTCAGAACAGCACTTGATGAAGCAGGAATAACCATTAACTTGAACCCGGCTGATCAACGCCATATTTTGCCTGGTATGCTTACGCGTTTCAAAAAAGAAATCGGGAGGATTCATACAGAAAACCGGAGTGATGAAAAGCCTTATCCTGAAATTGATATCCTTGAAATATGGGAAACAATACTAACTGCCTATAAAAACGAGAATTTACTTCATCTTTCTAATTCTTTGTGTATAAAGTGTTTTACCTTTGTTTTTGAAATGCTGTCGAACAACATTTACCCAATGCCCGGTATGAAAGATGTGATTCAAAAACTGGCTGATAAGGGTATTCCGCTTGGAATAATTTCAAATGCACAATTCTATACCCCTGTTATTATGAATTTTTTCCTTAATAACAGGTTGTCCGAAGAAGAACTGGTGGAGCCGTTTGATCCGGATCTCACAGTGTTCTCATACCAGCATATGCGATCAAAACCCGACCTTTATCTTTTCGAACGGGTTAAGAATACATGCATGGCCAAATACGGTATCCGTCCTGAACAGATCCTTTTTGTGGGCAATGATATGTTCAGGGATATTTATCCAGCTTCAAAAGCGGGATTAAAAACAGCGCTGTTTGCCGGCGACAGGCGATCGCTGAGGCTCAGGACCGACAAACCCGGGATGGATTCTGTAAATGCTGATTACATAATTACAGACCTTTTGCAAATTCTGAAAACAGTAAACTGATGGATATATCGCACTTGAATTACGGTATCATTCATTCCCTCATAGGCAAAAATGACGGCGTGTCCATTGTAATCGACCAGTCGGTTAATGCCATGGTGAAGAACCTGAAGATCCCGCTGGGAAATATCTATTTCCTTGCAGCGCATATTTCACCGCGTTTCAATTCGCATACAAATGATATTCTCTGGCACAAGAATGACATTCACAAAACAATTTTAAGCCGGTTCAGCGATCCGCTTGAAGATGAAGCACTCGACAGGCTGATCCATGAAAACGCGCTTGTGGCAAGGGATATCATTGCTGATTTTGTACAGCAGAATAATATTGACCTTCTCATAGCCCATAATACATCACATGTGTATAATTTCATCACTGCCGTCGGACTTGGGTATTATTTTGAATCGCTACGTAGTCAGAACCTTTCATGGCCTAAAATTCTTGTGTGGTGGCATGATTCTTATTTTGAAAGAGAACAGTTTGCCAATCCCGGACCTGTTATCAGAAAATACCTTAAGTACCTGCCAGGCACATATGTCGACGGCATCGTTTTCATCAATTCAAAGCAACCTGCCCTGGCTCAGAAGGTATTTGAAAAGTACCATGCTAACCGTAGCGGGAATTTTTTTAATGACAGAACCGCAATTATACCGAACACTCATGATCCGCTGTGGGAATGGAAAAGCCTGGATTGGAACAGCAACAGGCTGTTATTCCCGCCACAGGATAATTACAACCGATCTTTTTTCAAAAATGTTGGTGTCACAGCTGTTATTGAACAGGCCGGATACCAGATGAATGAGACACTCATCCTGTTGCAGCATACGCGTGTTGTACCACGAAAAAAAATTGAATTTGCCATCGATCTCGCATTCGGCATGCAGAAGAGTTTCACGGAATCGGGATTGCGAAAATGCATTGTTGTGCTTATATCAGGTCACTCGGGCGACGAGCAGGTATTATATAAAGAGTTTCTGACGTCTTATTTCAATCTGAAGAAAAAGGAGCACGGAAATGTACCTGTTTTCATGATATTCGGCGAACATGTGATTTTATCGCACAGGGACATCATCGTGGATAAGAAATACTACAATTTTGCCGAAATTCCCTCCATAGTGTCTGCCGTGGGAGGGATAGGTACTTATTTCAGCGAGGTTGAAGGGTTCGGAAATAACCTGCTTGAAATGCTTGCAGCCGGCCTGCCTGTCCTTATTAACCGGTATGATGTGTATAAATCCGACCTTGAACCGTTGGGCTTTGACCTGCCATACATAGAAGATAATATTATGGGCTCCGGATTCATTGATACGGCATGCAAAATTGCCACCGATATTCAGTTCCGCAACAGGCTTGTCTTCCACAATCTTTCGGTATTATCTGAAAAACTGGGGAATAAGGTGATCGCTGATTCACTGGGCCGGCTGATCAATAACATATTTACGAAAGGACTCTGCTAATTTCTTGTCTGATGACCGGTCAACGTGGCTCATACCGTATAGTTCCTGATACCGCTTCGTTTTCAAGTGTTATCGGCCAACGATTACAGCGGATCTATAAGGAAGAGTTCAGTGAGATTCTTGTAAACAGAATTATGGCCCTCTCTGCTGAACGGTATCCTTCATGGTCACATTGGGACGAAAGGGATATCATGCTTATTACCTATGGCAACAGTGTCCGGAGTGAACAGGAACTGCCTCTGGAGACGCTCAGCCGTTTTGTTTACAGTCATCTCAGGGAAACAATCAATTGTATCCATATTCTACCTTTCTTTCCATATACTTCCGATGATGGTTTTGCAGTAAGCGATTATGAAAAGGTAAACCCGACACTGGGATCGTGGGAACATATCGAAGTGTTGTCTCGCAATTATTACCTGATGGCCGATCTGGTGATCAATCATGTTTCCTCGGCTCATCCCTGGTTTATAAACTACCTGAAACAGGTATCTCCCGGCAGGGATTATTTTATTGAAAATAAAACAGGTTTTGATTACAGTATGGTGGCCAGGCCGAGAACTTCCGCACTTTTTACCGAATTTGAAACCGCTGCGGGACCGAAACAGGTATGGACCACATTCGGACCGGACCAGGTGGATCTTAACTTTTCAAACCCTGATGTGCTTATCGAAATGATAAGGATCATGATCCTTTACATCAGCAAGGGAGTGAGGTTTATACGCCTCGATGCCATTGCATACCTCTGGAAATGCCTTGGTACGGTATGTCTGCATATGGATGAAACACATGAGATTGTAAAGCTTTTAAGAGATGTGGCATCCTATGTGCGTCCCGGCACGATTATCATCACAGAAACCAATGTTCCGAACCGTGAAAACTGGAGCTATTTCGGGAATAACGATGAAGCCCACATGGTGTACCAGTTCAGTCTTCCGCCCCTGTTGCTTCATTCAGTTTTCTTTGGGAATTCGCGGTTTCTTACAGCATGGGCGCAGCAAATTCCTGAGATACCTGCTGATCAAACATTTTTGAATTACACATCATCACATGATGGAATAGGCGTCAGGCCACTTGAAGGACTCGTTCCGGCAAATGAAATTTCAGCTTTGGTTTCCGGAATGGCTTCGTTTGGCGGGTTAACAGGAATGAAAATGAACACGAACGGATCACGGAGCCCTTATGAACTGAACATAACCTGGTACGATGCCATGCAGGGCACTTTCAGGGGCAGGGATGATTATGGCGAACAACGATTTTTGACCACACAGGCCATCATGATGTCAATGAAAGGCATCCCTGCTTTTTACATTCACAGCCTGCTGGCTACGCCGAATAATCTTAAGGGAGTGGCTGTAACGGGCCATCCGCGGACAATAAACAGGGCGGTTCTTGAAGAAAAAGAAGTGCTCCTGGGATGGGAAACCGATTCTCCTCAAAGACGAATATTTTTCGAACTTGTGCGTTTGATAAAAATACGCAGGAATATCAGGGCATTTCATCCCGATTGCCGTCAGGAGATCCTGGAAACGAATAGTAATGCGCTGTTCGGGTTTAGGAGAGCTGATGGTGATTCTAAAGAAATTTACTGCGTATCTAACCTTGGAAGTAAGGAAGTTTCAATGCCTTTCCCTGCAAAGAAAATTAAAAAAGGATATGACCTTATTTCAGAAGAGAAAATAGCTCCCGGGGATCATATCCTTTTCAAACCTTATCAGACCAGGTGGATTCAGTTTCTGTAAGCCATATCTTCGAGCGATTTGCTTACCGTAAGATTGTATTTTTGTGCATTCATCGAATTGATCATAAACTTAAGTTTATTCTGATCCATAAAGAAATCGATCGCCGATCCGAAATTTACCATTCCCTTCTTTTCAGTTATAATCAGGCTGTTTGATCCCTGGCACCGGAGAAGTACATCTTCGAATGCAGAAACTTTACTATTGCCGACAAAAATAATATGGCAGCGTGTAAGACTTTCAGGATTGTCAAATTTCCGGATCACAATGGGCTGTGAACCCACTTTCTTGTTAGAAACATAGGTAATTAGACTGTTGTAAAGTTCATCATTACCAATTACACCAATCACGAAGTCGCCGCTCTGATTGCCTGCCGGCCATTGAATCAACCTTGAAAAATTATAGATGTAAAGCGATTGTGCCTGGTTTACATTAGTAATCTGTGAATATCCATTAACCAGGCAAACACTAAACAAAGTGAAAACAAGTGTAAAAATTCTCTTCCTCATTCCTCAGATTTTTATTTGCTATACTTTACGCAAAGCAGGGCATTTAGGTTTTTTGTGAAGGCATGATTTTTATCACAAAGCCTTTTACATAGCCATATCCATCAACCCTTTGCTAACTGTAAGATCGTATTTTTCAGCGTTTGACGTGTTAAGTACAAACTTTAATTTTGATTGATCGAGGTCAAGATAAAGATCAATAGCCGCACCTGAATTGATCATGCCTTTCTTTTCAGTGATAATAAGGCTGTTGGATCCCTGTAACCGGCTCACTATCTCGGAGAAGTGTTGAACTTTGCTGTTACCTATATAGATAATATTGCACTGGCTGAGCCCTGATGCATCATCAAATTTTTTAACCGTGATAGGCAGGTTACCAACTTTCTTGTTTTTAACGTATGGAACAAGGTATGAATAAACCTCATTTGCCCCGATTACACCGATTGTAAAGCCATTTGAATAACTTTCGGTCGGCCACTGAACCATTCTTGAGAAATTGTAGATATAAATACTTTTCGCCTCGGCAACGGAGTTGATCTGAGAAAAAGCAAAAACGTTCACGAGCAGCAATGCTGCAATAAATAATCCTTTCTTCATTGAGTTTAAGTAGTTATGAAAGTGGTATATACGAAAAATAGGCTAAAAGGTTACCACTGGTACACCAGAAGGGGGTATGGTAAATAAATGGGGGTATTGCAGGATATCTGCCCGTTTTTTTAGGCTATAAAAAGAAAAAAAGGGATTTTTTATCCCTTTTTTTCTTTTTTTTCTTTTTTAGCAGCCCTTTTTTCTTTTAAGCTCAATTTGGGTGCTTTTTTTTCCTTTTCCTTTGACGGTGATTTTTCCTTAGACATCGCTCATTGGTTTTAGTTGTACAAATTTATTAAATGAACGAAAATTCACGAAGCATAGTATAAAAAGTTTTCACCGCAGGTTGTTGATAACCCTAATACTGATGGAAAGCATCGGAGATGAATGCTAAAACCTCCGGAAGTGAAGCTCTCCAGTAAGTCCATGTATGGCCGCCATCACGTATCCTGAATTCATGGGGAATTTCCTTTTTCCTCAATGCAATGTGCACAAGAGAATTCCCTTCATAAAGAAAATCATCATCCCCGCAATCGATATACCATCTGACAGCTTTCCTTTGATCGTCCGTCATTTTGTCGATTAAAGGAAGCACGCTGTATTTATTGTAGTATTCCTGCAGATCCTGGTCAGTTAAGCCCTGGACATCTTTTTGACGTTGTCTTTGTTCTTCAACCGTTAGGGGTCCGACATAGGCGCTCAGCGGACATGCGGATGAGAAAAGTTCGGGATGGTGCAGGGCATAAACAAATGTTCCGCCTCCTCCCATGCTTAATCCTGAAATGGCCCTGTACCGCTTTTCACTCTTAATCCTGTACTGTTTTTCAATAAAGGGCATGAACTCCTGGAAAAAGAAATCCTCATACCGCCATTTGCCCCTGATGTCGTTGAAGTATCCAACCTGGCCGGTATTGGCATCAGGCATCACAATGATCATAGGAGTGGCTTTTCCTGATTTGATTGCTTCATCAGCTATGCGCAGCACTTCACCAAACTGCACCCAACCGGTCTGATCATCACCCATTCCGTGAAGAAGGTACAAAACCGGGTAACTGCGTTGAGATGTTTCATAATCAGGAGGAAGATAAATGGCATATTTCCGGTCCATGTTCAGGACCTTGCTTGTAAGCGAAAGATTGTCCATTACTTTGCCGGTTTGTGCCGGTATGCTCCCTGATAAAAGCATACAGGCAAGAGGAAAAAGTAGTTTTTTCATTCTTGAAATGGAGATTTTAAACATTAAAAATAAGAAAACTTCTCTATTGTTTTACCAGTTTATGCCGTGTAATTGAATTTTCAGATTTAAGCTCCATGATGTATAACCCGGGAACTAACGAAGAGACGTCAATAACAGGGTTGTCGGAAACCCGCACTACAGTATTGCCTCCTGAATCAAATATACTTACAGTATAATGGTTTGCAGAAGACGACACATTCAACTGGTCTGTTACAGGATTCGGATAAATCGCAACGAATCCGGGTTCATAATCCGATGCCTTTACAGGATCAATGGCATGGATGTACTGATACCGTACAAGAGTGTCGGACCCGTATTGATTTGAAGTGATAAGCGTTACATCGTACCATCCGGGATTTTCATAATATACAACAGGATTTTCTGCGGTTGATGAATCCGGTTCGCCTCCTTCAAATAGCCATTGCAGGCTATCCGGTTCATTGGAAGAAAGACTCATAAACCGGGTTTCCAGTGGAAATTTACCGTATTTGTAATCAACTGTAAAATCGGATACAGGTGCAAGACCGAGCGGCCTTTTACCAATTGTGAAAAAAACAGGCCATTTCGCATCAGGTACAAGCACACCGGGTTCACCATCAGCACTCATTTTATCGGCTGACAACCTGACTGATTTAACAACCTGGGTATTGAAGCCGTTGATTGTGGAATAGGCAATACGGTCATCATTGGTTGAAAAAGAGGGATAGCCCAGCCTGTCGTTGCCCGCAATTATCCCTGTGGTTCCGGTTGAAAGGTTTGCGGTGCAAACAGAATATTCTTCAAGTATACCGTCATCATAATAATAATCAAAGGCTATCAGATCAGGCGAATTTTTTGAAAAAACCGGATTCGAAATATTTACATGAGCAGGCAGCATGTTGTATAATTTCGAAATGGCTCCGCTACCGAATTGGTTTGTATGGTTGTCCCACACTTTTATAATTCCTATATCCCAGTAATAAATGTCTTTTTGCGAATTGGAATTAATTATATTGTATGCGCCATAAATTATATACTGACCAGAAATATCAAAGTCAACCGAATAAGCTTTGAGCACACCACCTGAACTGAGGTTGGCATCACTGGTTGTGGGATTGTAAAGGATAAACTGGCGTATTCCTCCGCTTTTCAGATCGATTACATATATTGAACCGTCCGGAAGCATTTTAGTGGCGGCAAGCCTGTTTCCGTCTTTTGAAATGGCCACCCTGTCATAGCCCGAGAACCCTGAAATGATTCGTTCATTTGGTTCGGTTGAATTGGTGTTGATCAATCTCAGCCTTCTATCGCTTGAAACAAATACACCGGTGCTCCCGTCATCCGTAACACTCACTTTTCCTGTCATGGGAGTTTTGGAAAGTGCCCTGTAACTGGTTCCGGCTGATTTGGATACATAAAGGGTAACCGGATCTGCAGGGCTTGTATCATAAGTCAGCAGCATCTGCTCGCCCGGGTTTGGTTTATAATCCCCTGGTATTTTTACAGGCGTTTCCTCGTAAATACCGGCTTTTTCAAATGCCTGTCCTGCAGCAAATACTTCATTTGAGTTTTCACCATACAAATCTTCGGCGGCCTGTACTATTGCAAGGCGCAAATCAATGAACCGGCAGGTTTTGGTGAGGTATTCGGTCAGAGCCCGGTAATAGATCTTTTCTGCTTTTGCTTTCCCTACAGATGATGCAAACAGGTAATACACATAATTACAGATTCCGCTGTTAATATGAACTCCTCCATTGTCTTCCGATCCAAGAAACATTTCGGATGTATGGGCGGGTTGCCAATAGTAGTCCGCACTGTCACCCGAATTATGTGGATCGGATAAATCTCTTATGGCGCCGGAAGGATAATACCCCTCCTTCACAATATCCTCACCGATCTTCCAGTCGTTGCGATCTACCATACAGGCGAAAATATCAGCAAAAGATTCGGCTATTGCACCTGATTGTCCGAAATAATCAAGGTTTGCCGTGGATGTAATCACCCCGTGACTCAGTTCATGGGCTGTTACGTCAAGTGCGGCTGCAAGGGGTCTGAAACGTTCACCACCGTTTCCGTAAAATATAGCCTGGCCGTTCCAGAAAGCATTCTCCATTTCGCTTCCATCATCCATAGCCACATTTACAAGAGATACAATATTGCAGCCATAGTCATTTATTGAATTTCGCTTGAATGTAGTGTCAAAATACGTGTATGTTTTTGTGGCATTACAGTGAGCTGAAATGGCATTTTTTTGTGTCCATGAATTATCAATTGATGTTACATACGTGTAATCCAGGTTCACGGGTGATGTTTGGTTAGCATCCAGCGTTATAATAATTCCTTCATTGGCTAAGGAATTGAACATGGGCTGGGTAATATCATACATGAAATAAATGTCGCCAGCCAGGTACACGTTGAATGTCCTTGTTTGGCCATTAAGGTCTTCTCCTGTGGCTGTCACCGGTCCGTCATAATTTGTATTGTTGTATTTCTGCAAAATATTCCCTCCCGCGGCATCCACAAAGTATTTCCATTCTTCACGGTAATTAGGCCTGATAGTAATCAGCCACGCCAGGGCATGCCGGCTATCAGGTTGCTGATATAAAACAAGGCTGGCAACGGGATCGGTATAATGAAGCAGTTTCTTCCATTCCTGTGACAATACTGAATACGATGTTAACTTTCTGATGTCAGCGATGACAATGTCACAGGCTCTTTCCTCAGTAATTGCCGGTACAACCGTTATGTCCTCCGCAGGCTTTTGATAGGCGCTGTTAAACTGTACTTTTGAACTCTTAATGTGCAGAATGGATTCAGAGCCGTAGACTTCAATTCCTTTATACTGCTGAATTGCCCTCACATGAGTGATGCCAAGATTATCGGTATGGACACCGGTTATTTTAAAATCTTCAACAGGTGACACAATTCCTGTCTGTACTTTAGTATCCTTAAGAAATTCGAAGAATTGTTCCGTGGCTGGTTCCCCGGCAGCAGTTTTTTTATTTGCCCTTTCAATAAACACCCTGCCGGATTTTTTTTCTGATTGTTTTCTTTCGGATCGGGTGGCCGGGACAGCGAATTGCATGCCCGGCAGGACCGGGAATGCTTTATCACCGGTTTTATCAACCCTGCCGTCTATTACAATGAATCCGGAATCGGGAAACAGGATGTTAACCGGCACCGACGAAACTGAATCCGGATTCTGCGGAAATACCGTCATGCAAAGACAAAATACTGTCGTGACGGATAAGAGACAGGGCTTCATACTAAACCTTTAGGTTAAGACCTTTACCAGATTGAAAACCCTATTTGAGGCTGTAGGCTGTAGGCTATAGGCTGCAGGCTATAGGTCATTTAAAACCTTCCTCCTTCTCCTACAGCCTACAGCCTGCAGCCTACAGCCTACTCCTTCACAATCTTATGCCTCGTCGTTCCCTCTTTGGTTTTCAGCTCCATGATATACAAACCCTTGCTTAGTGGAGACAGGTCAACCTGTGATTGATTTTTGGCCGAAAGAATCAATTTCCCGGCTGTGTTGAAAAGGGCAATGGAGAAATCACCGTTGTAATGAATATTCAGCTTGTCCGTTACCGGGTTCGGGTAGAAAATCATTGCTTCCCCAGATACTTCGCCTGAAGGAGTGGCACCTCCTACAACAATATACCCCTCACGGTTCAGTGTATTATTACCTACAGAGTTTGTCGCTTTCAGGGTTACCCGGTATGTGCCGTTGGTACTATATGTAACCTGGGGATTCTGCTGTGTTGAACTTGATGGCGTCCCTCCCTGGAAGGTCCATTGCCATGAAGTCGGTTCATTTTCGGAAAGGTCAACAAATTTCACAACCAGCGGAGCACCACCTGTTTTGTAGTCTGCCGTGAAATTGGCAACGGGCGGAAGACCAAGTACCCTTGTTCCCACTGCATAATATACTGGCCATTTAGCAAATTCCATAAAGAGTTGCGGATCTGCTGCAGGCGTGATCCTGTCATTCTCAAGAGGCACTGTATATATATCTTCCTCATCCGTGTTGAGCACAGTAAAAGCCAGCTTGTCGTCATTCTTTGAAAACGAAGGGAAACCAAGCGTAGTATTTGGAGTGATATATTGAAGGTCACCTGTTTCAAGGTTGGCACCGTAAATTCCGAATTCTTCATTTGTGCCGTCGTAGTAGTAATAATCAAATGCAATGATGTTGCCCGAATTCTTTGAGAATACGGGGTTCCCTACGCTGACATTTTCAGGAAGCGAAGTGAACAGCTTCAGAATGGATCCGTCACCAAAAGAGGATGTATGATTATCCCATACTTTCATAAATCCTACATCCCAGTATGAAATATTATCCTCTGTGCTTGAATAAAGCTGGTTATAGGCATCATAAATGACATATTCACCTGAAGGGTCAAATTCAATGGCATCGGCATACAAAACACCGCCTGCATTTACTTCGCTTGTGGTGGGATTGTAAAGTTTAAACTTATTCCACTTATCCAGTCCAAAATCATATACGTAAATCGATGTGTCCACTTCGGTTGAAATAGCAGCAATCCTGTTTCCGTCGCGTGACACAGCCACGTTGTCGAAGAACTGTTCGTCAGAAAGCGACTGTTCGAGTGGATTTTCCGGATCAAGACTCAGAACGTAAATACGATCGTCAGTTCCCACATACACTCCGACCGATCCATCGTCGGTTACACTCACCTTCCTTTTAATTTCAGCGGAAGAGTAAGGCTGATAGTTAGTACCTGAAGTGGGCCCGGCATAAATTGTAGAAGAATAACCCGGATCGGTGTTATACATAAGGAGGTACTCAGGTCCGGGATTTGTATTGTATTCGTCGGGAACGTCCACAGGGCTGTCCTCCTGTATACCCACCACGTCGAAGGCTTCTCCTGCCTTCACGGCTTCATTTGAGCTGTTGCCGTAAAGATCTTTGGCTGCCTGCACAACGGCTATCCGGAGATCGATGAACTGCGAAGTCTTAGTCAGGTATTCGGCAAGGGCCCTGTAGTAAACCTGCTCGGCTTTATCTTTTCCCACTGCAGTTGCAAACAGGTAAAAGGCACGGTTCGGTATACCGCTGTTGATATGCACACCGCCATTGTCCTGGCTTCCAAGGTACATCTCTGATAAATGGGCCGGTTGCCAGTACATGTCAGTCTGGCTACCGCCATTATGCGGATCTGCCATGCTTCTTAAAGCACCTGAAGGAAAATGCGCCGGTTTAACCACATCTTCACCGATCAGCCAGTCTTCACGGTCAACCATAATTCCGAATATGTCCGCAAAACTTTCATTAATGGCGCCTGATTGGCCCTGGTATTCCAGGTTAGCTGTATTGGATACAACTCCGTGACCTAATTCGTGTGCGGCCACATCAAGACCACCCGCAAGCGATTTAAAATACGATCCTCCGTTACCATAAAAGATTGCCTGCCCGTTCCAAAAAGCGTTTTCCATTGAACCGCCGTCTTCATCGGCTACATTTACAAGCGATATGATGTTGCCTCCCTGGCCGTTAAGCGAATTGCGTCCGAACTTCGAGAGAAAATACGAGTAAGCCAGTTTTGCATTGTAATGCGCAGATACAGCCGACTGTTTCTGCGACCATAAATTATCTGCACATGTTACATAATTGTAATTAAGATTAACAGTGGATGTGTTATTGGCATCAAGCGTCATGATCATTCCTTCACCCGACTGATTGTTATACATGGTTTCAGCCATGTTGATCAGGTAGTATGTTCCCTGTTCAAGGTACACATTGAGTGACCGGTTGACGTTGTTCAGGTCGGTTGAATTGGCTGTTGTAGGGCCGTCCGACTGGGTGTTGTTATATTTCCTGAGAATTTCGCCTGTACGGGCATCAATAAAATATTTCCATTCCTGCACTAAATTAGGCCTTACGCTGATAACCCAGGCGAGCCTGTATTCATTCTGCCCTTTATCAACAATTATAAGTTCAGATGTCGGAGCGTCATAATGTAGCAGTTTTTTCTCATCGGCATTTAAGTCTCTTACAACAGTATTCTTTTTCAGATCAGCCATCACCTTTGAAATGCCGGAGGTCGAGGTTACCAAAGGTTTAACGTCTATGTCGGTTTTTAACTTGAAGAATGAACCTGTAAACCGTTCCTTTTGGGCATCCAGATGCCATGTTGATTCAGTGCCGTATACTTCAATACCCTTGTATTGCTGGACAGAACGGATATGGGTAATGCCGAGATCATCTGTGTGCCGGGCGGTTATTCTGAACGATTCCCTAGGATTCAGAATTCCTGATATATTCTTTGTGCTTTCAAGAAAACGATAAAACTTTTCTTCGGCACTGATTCCGGCCTGTGAATTCATTGGGTTTATAGTTCTTTCAATGTAAACGGGACCGTTTTTGCCTTTGCTCACAAGCGGTCTGTCGGCTTTCTGCCTCAAAGGCAGGGAGAGTTGACGGATAGAAGCCTGAGATGTAACGGCTTTCTGATTGACTGCCGTAGATTTAACAAATTTCAGTTGGGTTTTAACTGTGCCTGCCGGATTTTTCCTTACCTGTTTGAATTGGGACTGCCCGGTTACACCAAATGAAATTAACGTGATTAGTAATCCGAGTAAAAGTTTTTTCATAGATTATTGTTTTACGGTTGACATAAGGGTTTTATATAATTCTTTAAGTTTTTCGTCTTTGGAACCGGATGAAAATTTTATTTCCTTTTCAATTCCGTCTTTCACTGTTTTTATATAATAGGTTATGTTACCGGGTTCATCCAGTGAATATTGACTAAGGTTAAGGTTGCGAATCTGATTCTGAAGGTTTGCGGATTCTTTGCTTGCAAGTTTCTTAACAAATACCGGGTTATTCTGTTCAATTTTATAAACCATGCGGTTGTTAACAAGCAGATAATCAAGCGATGCGTTGGTAAAACCTCCGAAATTGCCGAAGTACAGGCGTTCTGCATTTTTGTCGTTTGCCAGTTTTTTGGGCGAAGTGCAGGTTAATACAATAAGCACGAGAGTTGCCAGCATAAATATTTTCCGAATCATAACAGATTTTTTTAAGTAAAAACACCATCCTTATTTCAATAAAATAAAGATAGTGTTTTTAAAACGAATCAAAAAGCCGGAACTAACGTCCGGCTTTTTAAGTGTGTTCATTGTTGATGACTTATTTTCTCCCGCAGATTTCGCAGATTTCACGGAATTAACCTGCAAGAGATCAATAAAGAATAATCAGATTATCCGGCTATGGACATGCCGATTAATCTGCCGATTCCGAATGTAATGGCTGCTGCCGCAATTCCGAATAATACCTGTCTGAAGCCTGAGAACCATATATTGCGGTTGGTAAACAAAGTTATGGCTGATCCGATAATAAAAAGACCAATGGCGCTTAATACAGTGCTTAAAATAATTGCGGTAAAGCCTGATGTGAAAAAGTAGGGTGTTACCGGAATTACAGCACCGATAAGGAAAAGAAAGAATGATGTCATAGCGGCCTCCATGGCGGATCCCTTCATTTCTTCCACATTAATGCCTAATTCTTCTTTAATCAGGATTTCATGTGCATGGTCTTTGTTTGTAATCACGTCCTTCGCCATCTGTTGTGCCTGGCTTTCCGGAATTCCTTTTGTCATGTATATGATAGCCAGTTCCTTTTCCTCACCTTCGGGATTGGTTTCAAGTTCTTCCATTTCAAGCTCCATTTGGTTTTCATAAAGTTCCTGTGAGCTTTTAACCGATATCCATTCACCCAGCGCCATCGATAATGCTCCGGCCAGCATGCCGGCCAGTCCCGCCAGCAGAACTTCTTTCGACCCGTTTGTTGCTCCGGCTATTCCCATTACCAGGCTGAAATTTGAAACAAGACCGTCATTGCCGCCAAGGACAGCTGCCCTAAGGGCGTTACCTCCCACCGACCTGTGTCTTTTCTCAAAGCGGGCCAGGTCAGAACCTGAAACGCGGGTTTTTGTATTCAGGATGTTTTTTAAAATGGCAACATGCGCGGTATCAGAAAGACTTTCGGTCTGGCTCATATTTTTCCTTGCACGCAGTATGGATGAAGAAAGACTTTTCTCTGTATCCAGCAGCACACCCAGAACATAATCATAACCAATTATTCTCCCGATGCTTTTTAACATTTTTGCCCGTGCCGAAGGAGGAGGCATATGAGATTCATCAAGGTTGATTTTTTTTAAAAAAGCCACTGCATGGCTTTTCTCAATATCACTCATCTGGAAAAAAACCTGTGAAATAGTCTTATCTTCCTCGTTTTCACCCAATATGCGGTAAAGAAAGGATGCATCAACCTCTGTCTGAATATTCGAAAGTTTCATGGTTAACCTTTATATAATCACTTTACTCAATTGCAATCCAGCCCAGCTCAAAGCCGCCCCTGTCAATTATTACACGCATACAGTAAACACCTTTTTCAAGTTTGACTTCTTCAGTTTCTACGGTTTTCCAGTCAGTCTGAGAGCCGGTTGCGCTGATTGTATAAATTCCAGTGGATTCAAGAGGCGCCTCTTCATTAGTAACCGGCGGTTTCCGGAAAAATACAACTTTAAATCGTCCGCCTGAATTGGATGATGCTATGCGAGCCGAAACATGGAAAGTGCCGTTTTTAGGAACGACTACTGTATATTGCAGCCATTCTCCGTTTTCTGTTGATGTTACCTGGTACCCGTTGCTTTTGCTGTCACCATCAGTGCTTTTGACAATATCTACACCGTCATTCCGGTATTGCTCACCTTTATTGCCGTCTTTATGACCTTCCTGGCCTGTGTTATCGTATTCGGCGTCATTGTATGCAAATCCCTGTTTTCCCAGGTCAAAATCAGTGGCATAAATAATACCCGGTACCTGGTTTGCTGAAAAACGCAGGGTTGAGCTTACTTTTCTCTGCCTGAACATGGCATCGATCACATCTTTATTGAACCGGCATTTTGTTGCATTTGTATTTGCGGCAACTGTGAGCAGCACACCGGTAGCCAATTCAGGTGAAGGCCTCGGACCTTCGTTGTTAAAATAATCTGATATCTGTTTGTATTCCGGAGGGGCAACTACCATCAGCGGACAAACCACTGAATTGATCTTTTTAAGGGGCCACCAGCTCCAGCCGATATTGTTCTTTTCGAGCAATGTGATGCAGTCGGTGAACCAGGTGTTTGAATTTTCACCGGTTTCCCCAAGCCATACGGGCATATTGTACTTCTCACGGGCTGATGTTATGTGGCTGATCGATTTCTGGTCGTTCGGATTCCAATACTTGTGAAAACTGAGAACCATGTTGCCATCCCAGGGGCGGACAAAGCCGTTGTAATTATTACCCCAGCCATTACCCTCAATGATGATGATGTGGTTGTTATCAACCTGGCGAATAGCATCTGTAATACGCTGGTACAAATCCCATATGGGTTCATTTTTGGTATCTTCAAGTCCATTCCTGTTTTTGCCTTCGAATGTCCAGTTTGGCTCGTTCACCAGGTCATACCCCGCGATATTCGGTTCTTTGGAATAGCGCTCTGCCAGCTTGCGCCAGAGGGCTATTGTCTTTAGTTTGTTATCTTCGCTTTCCCATAATGAAGGTTTCGATTCATCATAGTCCGAAATGTTTGAATCTTTGCCCTGGCCTCCCGGTGCTGCATGCAGGTCGAGAATCAGGTACATATTGTTTGCCCTGCACCATGAAAGAAGGTTATCCACAAGCTCAAAACCTTTTGGCAGCCATGTATTCTGGCCTTTAACCGGTTCCTCCTCAATGGGCAGTGTAAACAGGTTATAGTGCATGGGCAAGCGTATGCTGTTAAATCCCCATTTGGCCAGTGAGTCCACATCCGGCCGGGTCATGTGATTTTCTAACCACAGTGCATAAAACCTGTCGCAGTTTTCTTTTCCGATCAGATCGGCGATCCGGGCCTTAATGCTGTGCTGGGTGCCGTCGTTGTGGATCTGCAGCATATATCCCTCCTGCAGCATCCATCCGCCAAGGCCCATACCGCGCAGAATGATATTGTTTCCTGAAGCATCCACAATTTGTGTATCCCATGCTTTTAAGTATTGGCAATTTCCATTCTGAATAAACAATAGAAAAAATACCGGAATGAATGATATTATTCTTCCGGCAAGGCTTTTTCGGAATCTCATGAGTTAAAAAATTTTGTGAATCCAAATTTAATTATTCTCCGCTGATCCAGGTACCGTTTTCCACATCCGGGTTAATTTTTGCATAACGTACCTCGTCATGCAGCCGCCCGTTTTTGAAAATATTATTACGGAATACAGCTTCCCTGGCAAAACCGCATTTTTCAAGAACCCGCTGTGATGCCGGGTTATATTCATACACACCGGTATGGATGCGGGCTAGCTTCAATTGTTTAAATCCGAATTCAGTGATCAGGCTGACGGCAGTTGTCATGATGCCTTTATTCCAGTATGGTTCGCCAAGCCAGTATCCTATTTCAGCTGTCTTTCTGTAGACGTTATCGTGCGGCGTAAGGCCTATATTTCCTGCATATTCACCATTGTATTCAATGGCAAAGTAAGATTTGAAATGTTTGAATCGCCTGATGTACATGGCCGCATGCGACAGCGTGTAAGGAAAAGGAAAGCCATCCCGGAGATTAATGCCGATTTTTTCATTATTTGCCAGTTCGGCCAGCCTCATGGCATCCGAATCCCGGAGAGGACGGAGCAGTATGTTACCGGAGCGGAGTTCCATATTTTAAAAGAAACTATAGGTAAACGATATATTCATATTCTGATATAGCGAATTGACCTTTGAATACAGTTTGCTATACGGAATGAAGGTCCTGTCAATATTTGAATAGCTGTATCCTGTATTGTAATAAGCGGATAAACGGAGTTGTGGTGAAACATAATAGTTCGCACGCAGTGAAAGAAAAGGAGAAATTATATATCCGGATGCCTTTTCAACATGATAATCGGAATATTTTGAAAACATAAGAGTACCCTCAAGCCCGAGATCTACATTGAAATTTGTTCTTGAATTCGGATAATAACCAAGTGAATAATCAATATTGCTGTTAATCCAATGCTGATTATAATTATATTTTGAGTCGGTAATCTTCTCATTATCCCATGTTCTACCGAAAGAATACGAAAGATCGGCATCCCAGTCTCTTTGCCAGTAAAGACTTACAGGTTTAGCTGAATTATACTTTACAATGGCACTTATTCCTCCGCCTGTTGTTCGTGAATCCGATTCGTCATCGGGATCTAATTCAAAATCATGGAGAAGGTAATACCGGGAAAAAGAAAACTCGGGAATGACTCCTCCTGAGATTCGCTTACCGCTGTTTCTTATGGGACCATCAGCATATTCCCAGTTGTCATATACTGTTGTGAAATAAGCAGCATCCGGCTTACTGATCCAATTTTTAACCTGCATAAATGAATCGATTTTTTCTATCTCTTCTATTCTTTTCAGCCTGTAGTCAAAATACCGTTCATTCTTCAGAATCGCAATAAAAGAAGCAAATTCGAGGATCTCGCTGTTATCCGGCGTATGAGAAAGTCTTCCCTGTTTGTTAAGATCTTCAAGAATGTAAATGGCCAGTCTTGCATCCTGAACCTGTTCGATTCTGCCTTTACCAATAAGAAGAGGAATCTCTACAGAGGCATAATCGGTTATAGTTTTATCGGTTTGGGTGGTTGATGTAACTTTATCGTTTTCATACGATGCGGAAAATTGAAAATCAGGTTCGAAAAAGAGCTTACCGCTGAAATACTTACGGTTAATGCTGGATATCGAAATATCCGTATTAAGTTGAAAATTGGTATTCTTATAACTTTCGGTTTTTTGTCTTGACCATAAAGGTTCAAAATTTAAGCTGTACGATTGTTCACTCTGCAATTTTGCTGTGTTCTTATATGACCCATAAAAGAAATTATCTGTGTTAGCAAGCCTCCAGACATTGAATTTATCGTGGCTGAGACTTTCGACATGATTATTATCAAAACGGTTGTTCATTGTCAGGTTCAGATTCATATCGAGCCGCTGCCTTTTTATATCCGGCAACTTGAAGTCGGAAAGATTGAATTCTCTAAACTGCGAATACATCATGCCGGAAAATAACAGCATGAAAAAACTGAGAATTAGTGTTTTTTTCATGGGTGAGAGGGTTTATGAAATTGCTTATAGTTTGGGTTGCTGGTTTTAAAGATAATAAAAATCGGGATATGTCCGTTAAAATGCCTGTTTTGTAGATTATCTGCCGTTTAGCGTAATTTATTTTTCTATATTTAATTCCTCATCATTCTAAATTAACTACACTTAATTCAATATGAAAAAATCGAAAAACGGATTGAACCGTCGTGAATTCCTGGGCATGTCGGCGCTCGGACTTACCGGGCTGACCATCTTACCCAGTTATGTGGTGAACGGCGTTCGCATTGCGCCGAGCGACAGGGTTGTCATGGGATTTGTAGGATTGGGCCAGCAGGCTTTGTCCGACTTTGCAGGCTTTGCATCAGTTCCCGGAGTGCAGGTTGCTGCCGGTTGTGATGTCGACAGTATGAAGCAGTTACGCTTTAAAAAACGCATTGAGGCGTGGCAGCAGTCGAAGGGCGTTGCTCCCCGCTGTGACGTTTACGAACAGTATGAAAAATTGCTTGAGCGCACGGATATAGATGCCATTGAGGTGGCCACACCCGACCATTGGCACGCGCTGATCAGCATACATGCCTGCCAGAGCGGCAAGGATGTATATTGCCAGAAGCCGCTTGCCTTCACAATTAAAGAAGGACTTAAAATGGTGCGTGTTTCCCGCGATCTGAAAAAGATAATCCAGGTAGGCAGCCAGCAGCGTTCGAGCAAGGAATTCCAGAAAGCCATTGAACTGGTTCAGAATGGTTCAATCGGACACATAACTAAAATTTATGCGAAAGTGGGCGATCCCCCGAAGCCGCTCGACCTTCCTGAAATGCCGGTTCCGGCTAACCTCAACTGGAACCTGTGGATGGGCCCTCTGAATGATTCCAGGATTCATTATCATCCCGATCTTTGTCCTCCGATATCGCTTGAGCCCGAGGAACGCGAAAAACTTTGGGGTGCATGGCGCTGGTATCGTGAAACCGGGAACGGTTTTACAGCCGACTGGGGTGCCCACATGTTTGATATTTCCCAGGCTGCCATCGGAATGGATGGATCAGGGCCGTCGCTGATTATTCCTAAGGGCTACAACGGTCAGCCTTATCTTACATTCAAATACCTGAATGGTATTGAACTCACTGAGCAGCCGTATCTTGAAGATATGCCCGGGGCACAGGGTATTAAATTCATTGGTACCGACGGCTGGATTGAAGTGGCAAGGGGTTACCTGGCCTGTTCAAAATCAAATCTTGTACCGGCCGAACTCGCAGGACGCCGTCCGAAGCAGATGACCGACGCCGAGCGCAAGAAAATGTTCGAAGAAATGCAGAAGAGTGCCCAGAAGGGCGGGGGAAGCTTCGAGATCAGTTCGCCGCATATGCAGAACTTTATCGATTCGGTAAGATCGCGTCTCGACCCGATTGCCCCTGTTGAAGTGGGATGCAGCACCAATACACTTTGCTGCCTTGGCAACATTGCCACTGAACTCGGCCGTCCGGTAAAATGGAATCCGGCTACGCTGAGTTTCGGCACCGATACCGAAGCGGCCAATCACCGTCTCGTCCAGTACGAATACAGAAGGCCATATACTTTATAATTTTCAAAAAAAGGTTCCGTTTTCGCGGAACCTTTTTTTTGATACCACCTCGACAGGGTCCCCCCACCTCGACAGGGTCCCCCTACCTCGACAGGGTGGGGTAATTCAATTAAAAATTAATCATGGCTTTCATGACGCCGTCACGGTAACGCGCGACGAGGTCGAAGGCTTCCGCAACCTGTGAAAAGGGGAAGGCATGCGTTTGCATGGGATCGGGTTTCAGGCGGCCATCGGAGATCATGGAGAGGGTTTTTACTACGGATTCATTCTGACGGCGGACATTCTGGATATTGATTTCTTTTCGCCGCAGGGCGTCTACATCAAAGCTCCAGCGCGAAAAGGACGGGATGCCGATGATCATCAGTTGTCCTCCTGGCTTGAGCAGCTGAATGGCCTGGTCAGCGGCTTCCTGTTTTCCACAACATTCAAAAACCACATCAAGGGCCAGCGGTTCAAGAGCCAGGATATCTTTTACGACATCTGTTTTATCCGGGTTCCCTGTCCAGTGGGCTCCCATTGTGGATGCAACTTTCAACCGGGCGTCAATTTTATCAGTCATGTACACTTTGGCGGCATCTTCACACAGCGCAGGCAAAAGAACGCTGATCCCGATGGGACCTGAACCCAGGATGCCAACTTTTTTGTTTTTAAGCGCAACCGACAAGCCGGTTGCATACACCCCAATTGCAAGGGGTTCTGACAAGGCTGCCTCATCGAGCGTCATGGCATCACTTATCCTGTAACAGCTGGCCGCCGGCATCACCAGGTACTCGGAAAGACATCCTTCAGCCTGTCCGGGGCATCCGAGAAACCTGAGCCTGCGGCATGTGTGATATCTTTCCTGCCTGCACTGATCGCATTCATAGCAGGGCATCGCCGGGTCAATTGCCACCCTGTCTCCGGGCTTTAGGGTTGTTACTGACGAACCCGTTTTTTCAACTATCCCCGAACCTTCATGTCCAACAGTGAAAGGATATTCAACAACCTGGCTCCCGATTTTACCTTCGGTGTAATAATGAATATCGGAACCGCAAATACCAACAGATTTCATCCGGATCAGCACCTGGTCAGGCTTTGTAATGACCGGTTCAGGTTTATCAATAATCTCGATACGGTTTAAACCGGTAAGTACCATCGCTTTCATAAGGCTTCACTCAATTTACTGTCTAAAGTATGAATAAAATAATTATATATTTGGGTATTCATTCATCTCACGGTCATGAAGAAATTTCCCGACCCCATCGACCTTTCCTCAATCACTGATTTTTACGACGAATTGCCTTTCTGGTCCGCCCCATTCGGACTTAAGCTGCTTGAGAAGGTCAATTACAGGAAAAGCATCACTGCTCTTGATATCGGTTTCGGCGCGGGTTTTCCTCTTGTTGAACTGGCGGAAAGGCTGGGCAACTCATCCAGGGTTTACGGTATCGATCCATGGAAAGATGCTTCTGCAAAGGTAAACAGAAAATCCGGCTATTTCGGAATCAACTCGATCACCCTTATTGAGGGAGTGGCTGAATCGATTCCTCTTGAAAAGGATTCGGTTGATCTTATTGTCAGCAACAACGGGATCAACAACGTCAGTGATATAAACAAAGTTTTTTCAGAATGCGCAAGGGTTCTGAAAGATAGCGGTCAGTTTGTCATGACAATGAATCTTGACAAGAGCATGTTTGAATTTTATCATGTGCTTGAAAAGGTGCTTCTTGAAAATGGAATGGAAAAGGAAGTCAGGGCTATGCACAGCCATATTTATGAAAAAAGGAAACCACTTGAAGAAATGACATTTCTTCTCAGGCAAAACGGCTTTATAATTTCTGACCTGGAGCACAGCCAGTTTAATTACAGGTTTGCCGACGGAACGGCGATGCTCGATCATCATTTTATCCGCCTGGCTTTTATGGGTGCCTGGATGAATTTATTACCGGCCGGACGTGCTGAAAATATATTCAGTGACGTTGAACTTTTACTCAACCGACAGGCTGAGATTTCCGGAGGTCTGAATCTGAGCATTCCTTTCGTAGTGATCAATTCCTTTAACCATAAAGTTTAATACCTTTGTTTCATGGACCTGACATTAAAATACGGAAGAAATACAATGACCTTTGCCTTCCCTGAAGGCACAACCGTTCCTGAATATCATGAACCGGAATACACCATTTCAGCTGAAAAATTCAGGGAGGATCTTGAAAAATTTCTGCCAGCGGATTCCGCCAGATATAATGATGTAGCCATTGTGGTTTCTGATAAAACAAGATTGTGCGGATATCCTGAATTTCTGCCCTGGCTTACCGATTCTCTTTTACAGCATGGGGCCGGGCCGGAAAATATAACATTTTACATTGCCTACGGAACCCATGCCAGGCAAACTGAAGAGGAAAGCGTACAGAGCTATGGAGAATCCTACCGCAAATTCCGGTTTGTTCATCATGATTGTACCGATGTTTCTGTTTTCGAATTGCTCGGAACAACCAAAAGAGGTACTCCTGTGCCTCTTCGGAAAGACATACTGAAAAGCTCACTGCTCATTACATTCGGATCCATATCGCATCATTATTTCGCCGGTTACGGTGGCGGCCGGAAAATGCTTTTCCCCGGGCTCGCTTCAAAGGTGGCAGTTTATCATAATCACAGCCTGTTTCTTGATATGGAAACAAGACGTCTTTCAGAGGGATGCCAGCCAGGCAGGCTCGACGGTAACCCGTTGGCCGAAGATCTTAAGGAAATTGATTCGTATTTCCCTCCGAAAATTTCTATCCACGGAATTCTCAATGCGTCGGGTAAAGTTTGCCGACTAATGATCGGGAATTCCTATGAGCATTTTATTGATGCCTGCACGCTTCACGACAGTTATTACCGCTTCACCGGGAACCAGCTTTTCGATCTTGTAGTTGCCTCAGGCGGGGGTTACCCGAAGGATATCAATTTCATCCAGTCGCACAAAGCCGTTCATCATGCCGCAGCATTTGTAAAGGACGGCGGCCACCTGGTTGTGCTTGTCGAATGCATTGACGGGATCGGATCGAATTATTTCATGAAATACCTTGAGGCAGGCGGATTTGATGCCGCTTTTGCTATTCTCGAAAAAAATTATGAAGGCAACGGGGGAACCGCCTTGTCGATGATGCAAAAATCAAAAAGAATAAACATACACCTTATGACCTCGCTTGATGAGCGCATTTGTGGCATTCTTGGTGCAACAAAAACAGAGCCCGGAGATATTCAGAAATTAGTCAATTCGGCAAAAAGATCCATCGCCGTCATCCGGAATGCCAGCATGCTTGTCAGGTAACAGTAATCAGTAATCGGTGATCGGTAATCGGTAACTGTACATAATAACTAGTAAAGAATATTTCACAAATCATCCAATGAAGAATTTAAAACTTTATGCCCTGCTGATGCTAATGGTAATAGCATTGGCCTGTAAAAACACTCCTGAAAACCAAACCGGATCCTTGCCCCGAAGCACTCCTGAAACAGAAGGTGTATCATCCGGGGCCATTCTTGCCTTTCTTGATTCAGCCGCAGCCAGTGAACATGAGTTTCACAGCATTATGATCATCAGGCATGGCAAGGTGATTGCCGAAGGCTGGTGGTCCCCTTACGATTCAATCCTGAGGCATACGCTTTATTCCACAAGCAAAAGCTTTACATCCACTGCTGTAGGATTTGCCGTGACTGAAAAACTGATCACCGTAAATGATAAAGTCATTTCATTCTTTCCGGAAGATTTACCCGATACGGTAAGTCCATACCTGGCACAGCTCACAATAAAAGACCTGCTTATGATGTCGGCCGGTCAGGATCCGGATCCCACATGGTCTTTAAGGAACGGAAACGATAACTGGGTTAAGGCATTTCTTGCCACACCCATTGTAAATGAACCGGGAAAGAAATTCCTGTATAATTCAATGGCTACGTATATGCTTTCAGCCATTGTTCAGAAAGTTACCGGACAAAAAGTCGTGGATTACCTTACGCCGCGCTTGTTTCAACCTCTGGGTATCAAAGGCATGGATTGGGAAACCGATCCAAAAGGCATCAATACAGGTGGCTGGGGACTCAGGATTAAAACAGAGGACATGGCAAAGTTCGGCCAGTTGCTGCTTCAGAAAGGAAAATGGAATGGAAAAGAGATCATTCCCGAAGCATGGGTGAATGAAGCTACTACAATGAAAATTATGCAGAATCCTGATGCCAGGCAGTCTCAAAAGGATTCAAGCGACTGGCTCCAGGGATACTGCTACCAGTTCTGGCGCTGCAGAAATAATGCCTTCAGGGCTGACGGCGCGTATGGCCAGTATATTATTGTAATGCCGGAAAAAGATGCTGTCGTAGCCATTACCTGCGAATCGCCCAATATGCAATCGGAAATTAATCTCGTATGGGATTACTTGTTGCCGGCTTTTAAAGACGAAGAATTGCCTGAAAACAAACCTGAATCCGACAAGCTGAAGGAACGTCTTGCTTCGCTCAGTCTTGCCCCGGCTTCCGGATCTGCAGCAATCGCTGCTAAGTTTACTAACCCGTCGGAATTTGTCTTTCCTGAAAATCCTTATCATTTCAAATCAATTACCATTTCACTAACTGACACGTGTCATGTGAAATTTGTATTTGATTCCGTTGAATACCCGGTCGATTTCGGTTCAGGAAAATGGCTGAAAGGCGAAACCACAATGCCCGGACCAAGCCTGACAGGTGCTCTCGCTGGACCGCAAAAAGTTGCCGGAAGCTACGCCTGGAAAGATGCACAAACACTTGAGCTTATTCTGCGCTATATCGAAAGTCCCCACCATGCAACTATAACCTGCAAATTTGACAGGGATAAGATTACAGTTGCACTGGATTACGGAAAGGCTTTAGGACGGCCTGTTATAGAATTAAAAGGAAGTGCGTCAAAAATAAAGAATTAAAAGGCACAGTAATTGATCAATTGGCAGGGAGAGGTTTCTCGCTGAAAGGAGGAATCTTTGAACCCGCTCACAACTCTGTTTGTTGTTGTGGCGGGATCATTTATATTGTCCTGATTGATAAATTAAAAATTGAATTCATGAATTTATTCCGGTTTCTCTTCCTTTTAGTCTTTTTCATCTTGCTTAATATTTACCTGTTTAACAGGGGCTGGCAGGCTATGCCTGACAACCGGGTTGTTCATACGGTTTATACCCTTTTGTATATTTTTACTTCCACAGCCATCTTCTTTGCCATTTTTGCCGGGAACCGCCTGCCTGTCGCCACAGGAAGAATATTCGAACTGGTGGGAGGTTACTGGATGATCCTGTTTGTCTTTACGTTAAGCGGGGCCCTGCTTGGTGATATACTCCGGATACTGAACCATTACTTCGGCATTTTTCCGGATTGGGTAACCCGGCATTACGCACAGGCTAAACTGATCTATTTCTTCGCTGTATTAACGGTTCTTGCTTTCATATCGGTTATGGGTTATTACCGGTTTTCTCATCCGAAAATCACCAAAATGAATCTAACCGTCAATCACGGCAAAGTGCTCACCCATGATATGAATATTATTGCTGTGAGCGATATTCATCTCGGCAACCTGATCCGTAAAAAGCAGTTGGGTAAGTGGGTGAACCTTATAAATAAACAGGATCCCGATGTCATCCTGATTGTGGGAGATCTTTTTGATCATAATATTCATGCTGTTGAATTGCAGCATATGAATGATGACCTGTTAAAGCTTAAAGCAACGTATGGTGTTTTCGGCATTCCCGGCAACCACGATTACTATGCCGGAATTGACAAGGCTATTCAATATATGAAGAGCTCCGGTATTAAGGTGCTCAGGGATACGTCAGTTGTGATCGACAAACAGCTTATACTCATCGGACGTGATGACCTCACAAATCGCAACCGGAAACCACTCAATGCCATTATTAACGGATCACCGGATACTTTGCCCAAAATTGTACTGGATCATCAGCCATCAGGCTTCGCCGAATCGGAAGAAAACGGAATTGATGTTCATATATCGGGACATACTCACAATGGTCAGCTGTTCCCTTTCAATAAAGTGGTTTCACGCATCTACAAACTCGGATATGGCTACCTGAAAAGCGGAAACACCCACTTTTATGTTTCATCGGGATTGGGATTATGGGGTGCGCCTATCAGGCTTGGAACGCAATCCGAAATTGTGAATATCGTACTTAAAAGCAGTTTGAACGCAAACTGAAAATTGCTGTAACTTTAGATTCTTAAGTTACCAAACAGCATTATTCCTGATGAAACCTGCAGTCATTATTGATATTGTATATTTCATCATACTGGTACTTGTATGCGTCCGTATTATCTTTGATACGCGCAGTTCATCCAAGACCCTTGCCTACCTGTTGCTTGCCATTTTTGTACCTGTGGGAGGAATGATCTTTTACTTTGTTTTCGGAATCAATTACCATAAAAGACTTATTTACAGTAAAAAACTGGTTGAAGATGAAGTGCAGTTATCCGAGGTCAACCGGAAAACTGTCTCACTGTCAGCCCGTAACCTCAAGCGGAATGCACAGGCAATCGGAAACGGGCAAAGCCTCGTGAGCCTGCTGATGAACGATGGCCTCAGCCCGCTCACTTCAGGAAACAAAGTGACGCTGCTGGTAAACGGTGAAGAGAAATTTCCTGAGCTCTTACGGGCCATTGAAAACGCCACACATCACATCCACCTGGAGTATTATATTTATGAGGATGATAAGATTGGTAATGAGATTAAAAATGCACTGATCCGCAAGGCTTCAGAAGGCGTGGAAGTGCGGATGATCTATGATGATTTTGGCAGCAGCAGCATACGCGGCGACCTGGTGGATGAGTTAAGAGAGGGAGGAGTTGAAGCTTATCCCTTTAACCGGATACGGTGGCTGTATTTTGCCAACCGCATCAACTACAGGAACCACAGGAAAATTGTGATCATTGACGGTGATTCCGGATTTATAGGCGGAATCAATGTAAGCGACCGGTATTTTAACCGTGAGGATGACGGTCCGGAAAAGATCTACTGGCGGGATACCCATTTAAAAATTGACGGTCCCGGTATTCTTTTTTTGCAGCATATTTTTCTGTGCGACTGGAATTTTTGTTCCGGTCAGAAAATGAAGCCTGAAAAGGAATACTTTCATGCCACACCCCTGAAACACTCTAACGTGAGCGTACAGATTGCCGCCAGCGGTCCCGATTCTCCCGCTTCTACAATTAAACTGTCCTTTCTTAAGGCAATAAACCTGGCCAGGGAAGAAATTCTGCTTACAACGCCTTACCTGATCCCCGGCGGAAGCATTATGGATGCTCTGAAAGTGGCCTCCCTCGGTGGCGTGAAAGTGAAGATCCTCGTTCCGGGCACATCTGATTCAAGGCTTGTTAATTTCGCCGCATGGTCAAACTATGGTGAACTTCTGAAAGCAGGAATTGAAATCTACTGCTACCGGAAAGGCTTTATCCATGCTAAAACCATGGTGATTGACGGTGCTATTTCAGTTGTAGGAACTGCAAATATGGATCACCGCAGTTTTGACCTTAATTTTGAGGTCAACGCAATTGTTTACGGTGCCGAATTCGGCGAACAGCTGTGCGATTCCTTTCATACTGATTTGAAGTATGCTATAAGGCTTAATTATGAGGAATGGAAATCGCAGCCGGTATATTTGCGACTTGCAGAAAGAACTGCACGGCTTTTATCTCCCTTGTTATAAATTAATACGATGACTGATACGATACCACAAGAAATGAGGGCTGTATGCCTGAAAGCGGACGGTGGTCTGCAGGTGAAAATGATTCCGGTCCCTATACCCGGTGCAGGACAGGTACTCGTAAAAATTTCAGCGGCACCCATTAATCCTTCTGACCTTGCACGAATCAAGCATCTGCCTGAAGCCGAAAAAAGCAGCTTTATTGCCGGTATCGAAGGGTCTGGTGTTGTTGTGGCCGGCGGTAAGGGAATTATCCCTGCACTCTGGAAAGGAAAGAGGGTGGCCTGTTCATCTGCTTATACATACAGCGGTACATGGGCTGAATACATGGTAACTCCTGCTATGAGTTGCATTCCGCTACCCGATGAAATCAGTGATGAACAGGGAGCGATGCTTCTTGTGAATCCTTTAACGGCAGTAGCTTTTATTCAGATAGCCAGGAAAAAGGGACATAAGGCAATCATTAACACTGCGGCCGCAAGCGCTTTGGGAAGAATGCTTGAATACCTTTCTGATAAGGCAGGATTGCCGCTTATCCAGGTTGTCAGGCGTGATGATCAAGCGCAAAAGCTGTTAAAATCAGGGGCAAAATATGTTCTGAGCAGTACCGCAACGGATTTTGAAAGTTCATTGAAGCAAATGGCAGGAGAGTTAAATGCAACCCTGGCCCTTGATGCCATCGGGGGAGAAATGACCCGGATCCTTCTTGAAGCGGTGCCTTTTGGCGGCAACGTCATGGTTTACGGAAACCTTTCCGGTGAAGATCCACACAGCCATCACAGGGCGCTGGTTTCTGAAAATAAATCGATTTCAGGATTTTACCTTGTAAACTGGCTCAGAGAACAAGGTATCTTAACTACGTTGAAAAGCATCAGTAAGGCAAGAAAACTCATCAGGAACCATGTTACAATAACAATTAGCAGTAAAAAGCCACTGGAACAGGTTGAACCGGCGATAGAAGGATACCTTCAGGCGATGACTGCCGGAAAAATACTGCTGATTCCATAATTGGATATTTCATCAAAACTTACTACCTTACGGTTGATTTTCATGTTATTACATAAATACACCCATCATGAAACCAACCCGTTTAATGCTGGCCTTATTATTGGCTTTTCCTTCCTTTTCTTTGCTGTCAGCCGCTGACTACGTTGATGATTTTTTAATGAAACTCACGGGTACCTGGTACCTTGTCAGTTTTCAGGGAGGTATCACAGGTGGTACTACATACTATCATCCCGCATGCGGCGATTCTGTCACTGTCAGTCGTGTTCCCGGAACTGACAGTCTGCAGATATGCGAATATAAGCAGTCACTCCGTGTTTCAAGGGAAACATACGCTGTATGCTGGAGCAATGTATTCAATAACTGGCAGTTGTGTTATAATGGCCACCAAACACTAATTGAGATCACACCGTATAGTTTTACCACGTACCAGACCGAAAGCGTCCGAAAATACACCCATACTGTTGAGGGCTTAAATCCCTGTAATCCGGCCATAGAAGTCGCCGCAAATACCATGAAGGGCAGGTGGTATCTTACTTCAATGGGAGCGGGTCCCTTTGAGATCAGGATGACGCCGGTTGCAGGTGATTCCATTATCCTGCAAAGAATTGAAGGCACCGATTCAATCCACGGCGATTATTATCATAATTGCCTTGTAAGTTATACTGATTCATACCGGCTTGTAATTGACTCTTCTTACTCAGAACACACGGACGCACTGATGTTTGTCAATCAAAGTGCCGTGAACAGGATGCTGGTGACTGTACTCGACAGGAAGATCATCCTGAAAACCGATTCCCTTCCCGGTCATTTCATGGTTTTTGAACCTGTGGATACGTTTACCATGAAAAGAGCTCCTTTGATTACCGGTGTCACGGGAGATACGGTTTGCGGTTCGGGAGAAATGACGCTTATGGCATCATCGGATCCGGGCGAAATACGCTGGTATTCAGATCCACAAAACGATACCAATATTGCAACCGGAAAAGTATTCTTTCCTCCTGAATTAACAGTAACCACCACGTATTATGTGGATGCAACTTACAATAACTGCGTTACACCTGAACGCAAACCAGTAAAGGCCGTTGTAATTGCTGTTCCTGAAATTACCAATATCACCGGCGGTGCTCGTTGCGGTGAAGGACAGGTTTTACTGGCGGCTGAAGCAAATGCAGGAACTATATACTGGTACGCTGATAGTACTGCAGCTGATGCCATGGCTGAAGGTCCGGAATTTAATACACCGGGATTGACTAATACCACTGTTTATTTCGTCGGGGCAGTGAATGAGGGCTGCTCATCAATTTCCAGATTACCGGTTACGGCCTGCATTTCATATAGTGATACATGTTCGGTTAATTCGGTTAACCAGGCATTAGAACATGTGCTGCAGGTGTATCCTGACCCCACAACCGGCAGGTTTGAAATAAATATCGAAAAAATCAACGAAAATCCCGGTATGATGAGCATTTACAATACATCAGGAATCCTGGTTTATCAAATCCGGCTCGCAGGCCAGAACCATACAATTCAGGCGGATGTCACCGACTTTCCCGGCGGAATATATTTTGTAATACTGCAGGGGGATTCCGAAGTGCATACACTTAAAATTCTGAAGGAATAATACGCTTGATGTATTAAACCGTCAGCTATTCAATTCCTATTTTAACAATGGCTTTCTGATCCAGGTTGTTTTTCAGCATTACCATGTAAAATCCCGGGGGCAGTTTCAAGGGAATGTGCAGGGAGGCCGAATGTAAATATTTTTCACTGAACATGAGTGCCCCCGAAATATTCCGGATTTCAACATAGACTTCATTACATGATTCAGGAAGTTTGATATTGATTACTTCCCTGGCAGGATTAGGATAAACGATGAGGCCCGGTCCCATTTCATTATACCTGATGCCTGTAATTTCAAGATAGTAACATTGCGAAGTATCTTTACAGCCGGTATAAGAAATTTCAACAGCATAATTTCCCGAGACACCAGGTAAAAATGATTCACCGGTTGCCCCTTCAATTTGTTCATAATCGTTGTCACAATTAAGCCAATGGTAGTCAAGGCCTTTCTCTTCGGCTACCAGGGTGTCACCTGATGCGGCTATAAGAGTATTGATAACCGGTATGGTGAGATTAATTGTAATGATACTGTCACAACCTGCGGCATTTGGTATGGTATCGTAATATGTTCCTGAAACGGAATAACGGCTTCCGGCGGGTGATGTATAGGTTGAACAGGAATTTACCGTTATTGTGTTCCCGGTAGGATGATTTACTTTCAGGGTTACTACCAGTATGCTATCGCAGCCATCAGCGGCTGTGAGCGTATCGTTGTAAATGCCCGAAACTGTCCACATGTATTTGCCGCTTGGTGACGTCATTGATTCACATGCAGATGCTTCAATATGAGCTGTTTTACCGTAATCGTGACACTCACAATTTTCGGTTGCCGGTTCCCTTCCGGTATTACCTCCCGAACATATACCGCAAAGGTCAAAGTCAGCGGTTCCTGCAGAATCACCATGACAATCAAACCCGGTGACAAACTTGGATAAAAGCCTGATATAGCTTACCTGGTAACCGCAGCTGTTTTCGGTAACCTCCCAGGAGTTAAGAGGCCAGCTTGTATTGAAATCTTTATACGATTTTTGTTTGGGCTGATCTTTCGGAGGGCTGATGCTTTCGGATATACAAATGGCATTATTACCGGCCGATCCGCAATTCGGGGTATTACAGCAGCCATCCCAGTTGTATGAAGGATTTGGACCCCCTGTCAAAAATCCGGGGGCAGGACCATAAAGCGAGGTTCCGACACGGTCCCATTTAGGGCTGCCATTGGTGAACCAGCTATGATAAAATTCATTCACACAACTGTCACCGCCAAAAGCATACATATTGGATAAATACACCAGGTTTAGCGGATTAACTCCATGAATGTAATGGATATATGCCGCAGCTGCGTTAAGTGCATCCTGATTTTTCAAAGGATCAATGTTATATTGAATCATATTGTAAAACATGCTTCCCACGGCACCTTTCTGGTTATTGCTTCCCCATGTATACGAATCCATATGTGCCTTATAGGGATCGGTTGATGAGTACCATGCCGGAAAATTATCGCCATTGGTAAGCATAGCATTGCGATAGGCCGTCTTAACCTGGTTTGAAATGGCAGGAGAGGCCTTACTGAGTGTTGAATAATAAAGGAGAAGATCCTGTTCGGAGGGCTCATACGGATAGGCATAATTCCACTGGATCAGGTGAACATTCTGGTAGTTTTTACTGAAGTACGAATGATAGCTTTCTTTCCCGGTCACCTCATATAAAAAGCATGATGCCTTCAGGCGGGCGATAAAACGTCCGTAATCCGACGTTTCCTGGTCACCTGCCCCGACACCGGATGACCCGTTGGATGCCGAATTATTGTGAAAGATGACAGCCGGATGAGCTTCAGCCCAATCCCATGCTTTTTCAGCGGCACTGATCAGTGAATCGGAATAGGAAATCCTGTTTACCGAGCGGAATACTTTGGCGCTTATGGCCAACGCTGCTGCCGTGTTCCATGTAGCTGACGAACTGGCTGGTCCGTAAACACTTTGTCCGGTTGCCGATGAGGGTGGACTGGCGTGTGATTCACTTACAATACTGAGTACACCGCCATCATCCTGTTGCATTCGCAGGAGAAAATCGATACCCCACCGGGCTTCATCCAGCAGGTCGGGTATCCCGTTCCCTGATTCGGGCAGGTTATAATTGTCCCCCCACGCGGCCGGGTTCTCAATATACGATTTCATCATTTCCACAATGTAACTGGCAGTCCAGTTTGTATACTTATTATAGTCCCCGGCATCATACCAGCCACCGCTTAGATCCCTTTCTTTAGAGGCATTGGTTTTTTCATTATAAGGCCGGCAGTTTTTATCCTGCAGCGGGCCAATATGGCTGGCCCCGTCGGCCCAGGCCTCACCCGCATACTTTGCTTCTTTTGCACAACCTGCTCGCTGGTAAAAGAATGATCTTACCGCCTGCCTGAGGACCTCATTGTAAATGCCGGGTGCAATTCTGAATTCATAAGAACGGACCTGGTTCACGGAATCAAGTATATAGTAAGAACCGGTATCGGTAACCGTACTAAAATCGAAGTGCCATACCTGGTCCCCTGAAGAAGCATCGGTGGCCCCTGATTTCCATTTTAAGGGCTGTCCCCTGAAAATCCTGGCACCGGTTGCTGCATTTACCAGCACATAGTTTTCACCGGGTGTAAACGACCTCACCGCATCAAATCCTGTTACAGGGTTTTTGATGAGGGCAGTTTTTTCCGATACCGGCAGGTAGCCGAACTGATCAACTATTATAAACCGTTCAACAGGCTGGGATTTCAGAAAGGAGCAGGTAAGGACAAGCAGGGACAGACAAAAGACTTTCCGTTTCATGATTTCATATTAGCTCAACAATATAAGGAAAACTATAGCACATTATACCGGTAACCTGTAATAAGGCAGCGTAAGTGTTGGCCGGAATCCGAGCTTTTTGGCCAGCTCATATGAGGCAGTATTCTGCAGCCGGCATGACCATACAGGTTCATAACCATTCTGAATGCAATAATCAATTAAAGCGGTACAGGCGATAAGTGCCAGCCCTTTTCCCCTGTGTTCAGGAGCTGTTTCAATTCCAATTTCAAGAATACCGTCGAAAATGTAAGCTGAATAGGACATACATACCGGCTTTCCATCTATTATTACAGCGAAACCGGCACCATATTTCATAAAATCTTCAGCAGAGTTCCAGAAATTTTTCGGTACCACAGTGCCTGTCATTTCTTCGTAAAGACCGGCATCAACAGGAACAACAGGATAGGAAGAGACAATACCCCGGCGGATTATTTCATATTTTTTTGAATCAAACCGGAAATTGGCCCTTGTATTCTGAACAACTTTTCCGTCCATCTCAGGTAACCCGGTTATAACAAGCTGATCGCCGAGAATTTCATCAATCATGCTGTTCCATTTGCCAGGCCATGCCTGCAGCCATTCCTGATTTTGCCTTTCCCCTTCTGAATTCAGCAGGTACTTTTTCAGGCTGTCCCGGAACTCCGGTTTAGCCGAAGATCCAAACAGGAGCGACATCCTGTAAGGATGAACCACATAAAATGCGGATGGCGAATGGATATCATCAGCATATACTTTTCCTTTCACGCGTTTCTCAAGTACAAACAGGGCGAACCAGTGATTGACTTTTACTTTACTGAGGGGCAAAAGTGCCTTCCAATAGTCAGTTTCGGGAATCAGGTACATGTTCAGGTTTATGATCGGGTGCTAACATCTGTCATTCAAATATAGAAAATAATGCGCTAACTTTAAATTTCCAAACTGTAACCGTATTATTATGAGTAAATTAATTGAGTGTGTGCCTAATTTCAGTGAAGGGCGTGATATGCAGATTATCGGGTTGATCACCGCAGAAATTGAAAGAGTGAAAGGCGTGAAACTGCTTGATGTAGACCCCGGCAGGGCTACCAACCGCACGGTAGTGACTTTTGTGGGTGACCCGGAATCAGTTTGTGAAGCTGCCTTCCTGGCTGCAAAAAAAGCATCCGAAGTGATTGATATGAGCCGGCATCACGGCGCTCATCCAAGGTTCGGCGCAACCGACGTATGTCCACTTATTCCGGTATCCGGAATTTCGATGGATGAAACTGCGGAATATGCCAGGAAACTTGGTAAAAGGATTGGCGAGGAGCTGGGGATACCTGTATATTGTTACGAATTTGCCGCTTATGAAGAAAAACGCAGGAACCTGGCGAACTGCAGACAGCGTGAGTATGAGGGACTGGCTAAAAAGCTGAGTTCTCCTGACTGGAAGCCTGATTTCGGTCCCGCAGAATGGAATGCCGGGGTTGCAAAACACGGAGCTGTAGCTGTAGGAGCAAGGAATTTTCTGGTTGCCTATAATGTAAATCTGAATACCACTTCTACACGACGTGCCAACGCCGTAGCCTATGATATCCGAGAAAAAGGCCGCATTAAAAGGGAAGGCGACCCGGTGACCGGTAAAATAATCCGTGATGAAAACGGTGAGCCGGTTTACGAGCCGGGTCTTCTGAAAGCCGTTAAGGCCATCGGATGGTATATTGATGAATACGGCGTCGCACAGATATCTATTAATCTTACCGATTTATCAGTAACACCGCTGCATAAGGTATTTGATACGGCCTGTGAAAGGGCTGCAGCAAGGGGATTGCGGGTTACAGGTTCAGAACTGGTAGGATTGATACCCCTGAATGCCATGCTGGATGCTGGGCGGTATTTTCTGCACAAACAAAAGCGATCCACAGGTATCCCGGAAAACGAAATTCTTAAAATAGCGATTCGATCGCTTGGGCTGGACGATCTGGCTCCCTTCGATCCAAAGAAGAAAATAATCGAATACATGCTGGCCGATGAAACTTCGAAGAAACTAACCGACCTTACAGTGACAGATTTTGCCAATGAAACTGCTTCGGAATCACCCGCCCCTGGCGGTGGTTCGGTATCTGCCACTCTTGGAGCCCTTGGGGCGTCCCTGGCAGCCATGGTGGCTAATCTTTCATCCCATAAGGCAGGTTGGGATGAAAGGTGGAAAGAATTCTCAGACTACGCCGAAAAGTGCATGGCCGTTCAGCATGACCTTCTTGTTATGGTGGATGAGGATACAAGGGCATTTGACGGGGTCATGAAAGCAATCGGAATGCCGAAGAGCACGGATGCTGAAAAGGCTGAGCGACAGGCCATGCTCCAGGATGCTACAAAATATGCATTGGAAGTTCCGCTCAAAGTGATGCGCCGTACTCTTGATTCTTTTGAACTCATTAAAGCTATGGCTGAAAAAGGAAACCCCAATTCAGTATCCGATGCCGGGGTTGGGGCATTATGTGCCCGAAGTGCTGTTCTGGGGGCCGGCCTGAATGTGAAGATAAACGCCGAAGGATTGCTGGATAAGGAATTCGTGAAGAAAGTTCTGGATGAGGCCGCCTCGATCGAGGAATCAGCGATAAGGCAGGAAAAAGAAATCCTGGATATTGTAAACCGGAAAATCAGGAAGGAATCCATGTAGAAACGCACGGCTGTGCGTCTCTACGGTTAGAAACGCACGGCTGTGCGTTTCTACGGTTTATCATTCTGCCTTATACCCCTTTTCCACACATACCGTGGTTCCATTGCGCCCTGGTTATAAATAATCTCCCTCCAGTCGGAACCGGGGAAAGCAATAAAATCAGCAAGCATACCGGGTTTAAGCATGCCGCGGTCGGAAAGCCTTAATGCTGGTGCTGCCCTGAATGTAAGGGCTGCCAGTGTTTCGGCCATGGTGAGTTTTTCATAAACACCCAGGATGGCTGCGGCAGTAACCAGTCTTCCCATTGGTGCAGAACCGGGGTTCCAGTCGGATGCAATGACAAGGGTTGCACCTGCATTCAGTATCTTGCGGGCCGGTGTAAAAGATGCTCCCAGCCCCAGCGAAGCAGCAGGCAACGCAACCGGTATTACATCACTGGCTGCCAGCCGTTCAATATCCTTTTCGGGCGTCGCTTCCAGATGGTCGGCACTTACTGCATTCAGCTCAAAGGCAAGTTCGAGGCCGCCGGTGTAAAACTGGTCGGCATGGATTACAATATCGAATCCCATCTTTTTGGCCTCAGCCAGGTAATACCTTCCTTCATTAACTGAAAATGCCCCTTTGTCGATGTAAATATCCACCCTTTGTGCAAGGTTTTGTTCTTTCACAACCGGTAAAAGATGAGCTATGACGAATTCAAGATATTCGATTGCAGAACCTGTAAAATCAGGAGGTTTTATATGTGCGGCGAGACAGGTGGAGATGAGGTCAGAACCCCCTTTGGAAGAGGCGGCCTGAATTGCCCGGAGCATTTTTAGTTCGGATTCCGCCGTGAGACCGTAACCGCTTTTAACTTCAATTGTAGTTATGCCCTGTTTCAAAAGGGCATTGGCATGATCGGCAGTAATACCGGTGAGTTCCGATTCACCGGCGGCTCTTGTATTAGCCACAGTACTTCGGATGCCGCCACCTTCAGCAGCAATTTCAAGATAGGTTCTTCCCGACAGTCTCATGGCATAATCGCCTGCTCTTGATCCGCCCCAGCAAATATGGGTGTGCACATCAATGAAACCCGGCAACACCGTAAGGTGGCCTGAAACCGGTTCAATTGTTTTTTCTGTAAGTTTTAAATCATCAAAGAACCCGATCTGCACGATATTATCCTTTTCAACAACAATCCCTGCATTTTCAATCACTTCAAGCCTGTTGTCGGCCAACGGCCCCTTTAATGGCATTCCTGCCATTGTCAGAAGCTGTGCAAAAGGTCCTATGAGTTTTCTTGTATTCATGAAAGGCCAAATTTTTCCCTGTTCAGCAGGGCTTCATCATACCCGGCATCCGCATGGCGAAATATTCCCATTGCCGGATCATTGTGAAGCACTCTGTGAAGGCATGTTTCTGCCCGTTTTGTTCCGTCGGCCAGAACCACCATGCCTGCATGTTGTGAATAGCCTATACCAACTCCTCCGCCGTGATGAAATGACACCCAGGTGGCACCACCGCTCGTATTGGCCATCAGGTTCAGCAAAGGCCAGTCAGAAACCGCATCACTGCCGTCCTTCATCCCTTCGGTTTCACGGTAAGGTGAGGCCACTGATCCACAATCGAGATGATCGCGGCCGATTACAACAGGGGCCTTTAGTTTACCCGATTTCACAAGCTTATTGAAAACAAGCCCTGCCTTTTCCCTTTCGCCCATTCCCAGCCAGCAGATCCTTGAAGGAAGGCCCTGGCACGAAATTTTCTTTTCCGCCTCATCAAGCCAGTGGATCATATGTGTATTATCAGGGAATGTTTCCCTCAAAGCATCGTCAGTTATAAGAATATCTTCCGGATCGCCCGACAAAGCCGCCCAGCGGAAAGGTCCTTTTCCTTCGCAGAAAAGAGGCCGTATAAATTCAGGAACAAAACCCTGGTAATCGAATGCATTTTTCTCACCGCCCTGTCTTGCAAATTCCCTAAGGTTGTTGCCATAATCAAACACTACACTGCCCCTCTTTTTCATTTCAAGCATAAAACCAACATGACGGGCCATGCTCCTGAGCGACCGCCGGCGGTAATCATCGGGGTTGTTTTTTCTCAGGCTGAGTGCCTCACGGTAAGGAATGCCGGCCGGAACATACCCGTTTACAGGATCGTGGGCGGAAGTCTGGTCGGTAACCACATCCGGAATGATGTTCTCGCTGAGCATCCGTTCCAGGATATCGCCTATATTCCCTGTTAATCCTATTGAAACCGGCTTATGGTTTTGCATTGATTCACGGGCCATTTTTATGGCTTCCTCATAGGAGGATGTCACCCTGTCGATATACCCTGTATGAAGGCGTTTTTTGATCCTTTCTTCATCTACATCCACACCAAGGAAGGTATAACCGGCCATTGTGGCGGCAAGAGGCTGGGCACCGCCCATTCCCCCAAGACCACCGGAGACAAGCAATTTACCGGCTGTTTTATTGCTGAAATATTTCTTTCCGCACTCGGCGAAGGTCTCAAAAGTCCCCTGCAAAATTCCCTGCGAACCTATATAAATCCAGCTTCCTGCTGTCATCTGGCCATACATGATAAGTCCCCTTTCCCTCAGGTTATTGAAATATTCCCAGTTTGCCCATGCGGGCACCAGGTTGCTGTTGGCAATCAGGACACGTGGTGCCTCGGGATGGGAGCGGATAATACCCACCGGCTTTCCCGACTGAATGAGCAGGCTCTGGTCTTCCTTCAGGGTCAGAAGTATTCTGATGATTTCCTGCAATGCTTCAGGATTCCGCGCCGCCTGACCGGTTCCACCGTAAACAATAAGTTCTGCCGGATTTTCCGCTACCTCGCGGTTCAGGTTATTCAGAAGCATCCTTAGAGGAGCCTCTGTCTGCCAGCTTAACGCGTTAAGTTTATTTCCCGTTGGAGAATGGTATTCGGGATGCCGGGCGTATTTATTAATAAATTCCGAATAGTTCATGGAGACTGTTTTTAAAATCGATGTTGAGATCAAGGGCCAGTTCGGTTGTCAGCTTTGTCAGCTCCTGGTTTTTCACCATGGCAACGGCCGAGTTAATATAGTCGCCGAGGTAAACATCCCTGTCGATATGGGGTATTTTAGAACGAACATGAGCATGGCAGGCTTCCATAAGAGGTCCGGATTTGAGAGGTTTTCTGAAATCCATGCCCTGTGCGGCACAGAACAATTCAATTCCCAATATTTTTTCCAGATTGCCAATGATCTGCAAAGCTTTACGCGAACTTACGGAACCCATGCTCACGTGGTCCTCCTGTCCGAGGGATGTAGGTATACTGTCGGCGCTGGCAGGGAAACACAACGACTTGTTTTCACTAACAAGGGCAGCGGTTGTATATTGGGGAATCATGAAACCTGAGTTCAGCCCGGTTTCTTTCATCAGCAGTTTCGGAAGTCCTTCAATAGTGTCCATTAGCGACAGGTAAATGCGCCTGTCGGAAATATTCCCGAGTTCAGCGGCAGAGAATGCTGCGTAATCAATGGGTAAAGCCATAGGCTGCCCGTGAAAATTGCCGCCGCTTATGGATTTGTCTTTACTGAATACAATGGGGTTGTCGGTGACCGAATTCAATTCAATTGTAAGCAACTGTTTAAGGTGTATATAGGCATTACGGGTTGCACCATGCACCTGCGGAATACACCGCAATGAATATGGATCCTGCACCCGATGACAGTTGCGGTGTGATTCGACAATTTCGGACTGCCCGATAATTGTTCTCATTCGCTCTGCCACATAAATTACACCACGGTAGGGCCTCAACTCATGAAGAGCAGGGTCAAAAGCTTTTACCGAGCCCAGCATGGCTTCGAGGTTCATGGCGGCAATGATATCGGCGTTATCCAGGCAGTTCTGCATCCTCGCGACAAAAACTACGGCATGGGCTGCAATGAACTGGGTTCCGTTGATAAGAGCCAATCCTTCTTTAGGTCCCATCTCAAGTGCATTTAAGTTATGCCTGCGGAGTATTTCACCGGCCTTTACGATTCTTCCATCAGAGAAAACGGTGCCGAAACCGATAAGGGGTAGAAATAGATGGGCAAGCGGTGCGAGATCTCCTGATGCGCCTACCGAACCCTGTGAAGGCACGCAGGGTGTAATGTTATTTTCAATATGCCACAAAATGCGCTGAAGGGTTGTCAGCGATATTCCTGAAAATCCCATTGCCAGGGAATGCACTTTCAAAATGAGCATCATCCGGCTGATTTCTTCATCGATGAGATCACCAACTCCAACAGCATGGCTTAACAACAGGTTCATTTGCAGCTTGCGGGTGTCTTCATCGGATATCACCGTGGTACATAGCGGACCAAAACCGGTGTTAATACCATAAACCGTTGTGCCGCCTGCAACTATTTCATCTACTGCCGCACGATTGGCGGAAATTTTTGCCGCTGCTTCCTGTGTGAGTTCACCTTTTATAGTTCCCCTGCAAATATCTACGGCTATACCGGGTGTCATCCTGTCGATGCCGTATCGGAATGTTGTCATGTACTGCTTTTTAGTAAAAATAACATAAAGTTCTCAATTTTTCACCAGCCTGTACACTGCTAAATGTCATGATTATGTATGGCAAAAAGTCACTAACTTTTGATGCCGATTTATGTTTCTTTAACGAACTAATTTTCTAAAAACGATTTATTTATGGCCGCTAAAAATGTAATTATCATTGGTGCTGCAGGAAGAGATTTCCATAATTTCAACACTTGTTTCAGGGATAATCCCGAGTATAACGTAGTCGCATTTACAGCAGCACAGATACCTGACATTGCCGATAGAAAGTACCCTGCCGAACTGGCTGGTAAGTTATATCCCGATGGTATTCCCATCTTTGCCGAGAATGACCTTGAAGATCTGATCCGTAAGCTTAAGGTGGATGAGTGTGTTTTCTCTTACAGCGATATTCCCTATAACCGCGTCATGCATATTGGTGCCCGTGTCAATGCTGCTGGTGCTGATTTTAAACTGGCGGGAACTGCAAAGACCATGCTGAAGAGCACAAAACCTGTGATTGCTGTTGGTGCAGTGAGAACAGGATGCGGAAAATCACAGACATCAAGGAGAGTGATCGAGATCCTGATGCAAAAAGGACTGAAAGTGGTTGCCGTACGTCACCCGATGCCTTACGGCAATATTGCCGAGCAGAAGGTTCAGCGCTACGCCACCCTCGAAGACCTCGTCAAGCATAAATGTACAATTGAGGAAATGGAAGAGTATGAACCGCATGTGGCAAGAGGCAATGTCATTTATGCCGGTGTTGATTACGAGGCTATCCTGCGCGCTGCAGAAAAAGATCCCGATGGTTGCGACGTTATCCTGTGGGATGGCGGAAACAATGATTTCCCGTTTTATAAACCCGATCTTACCATAACAGTCACTGATCCTCATCGCCCGGGTCATGAGCTTTCATACTATCCCGGCGAAATCACCCTCAGGCTGGCCGATGTGGTTGTCATAAACAAAATTGATACGGCTTCACCTGAAAACATTCAGACAGTCCGTGCCAACATTACAATTGCCAATCCCCGTGCCATGGTTATTGATGCAGCTTCCCCGATATCGCTCAATAAACCTGAACTGATCCGTGGTAAATCGGTACTGGCCATCGAAGACGGTCCCACACTCACCCACGGTGAAATGAAGCTTGGTGCCGGTACTGTTGCAGCCATGAAATGGGGCGCCAAAGAACTTGTCGATCCCCGTGCTTATGCGGTTGGTAAAATTAAAGACACATTCAATACTTATCCGAACATCGGCACCTTGTTGCCGGCCATGGGTTATGGGAAACAGCAGATTGCCGACCTCGAAAAAACAATCAATGCAACTCCCTGCGATGTGGTTGTAATTGGTACTCCGATTGATCTTAACCGCATTATTAAGATCAACAAACCGACTGTAACCGTAACCTATGATTTGCAGGAGATCGGTTCACCCAACCTGCAGATTGTGCTGGATGAATTTGTAAAAAAGATGAACCTGTAACACATCATATTTTTAGCAGGTTCCTTATTTTTTCGATAAGGATATCATGCCGGATCGGCTTGGCTATATAGTCGCTGAATCCGGCATTTTTTATTCTCTCAAGGTCTTCAACCATCGCGTAAGCGGTTTGCGCAATTACCGGAATGTCATGATTTATCCCGCGTATCAGTTTATATGCCGTAAACCCGTCCATCACCGGCATTTTGAGGTCCATCAGGACCAGGCTGATCTTTCTTTCTGAATTGTCAGTCATAAACTCAACGATCTCCTTGCCGTTTTTGAAGCAGAGTACTTCTGCCTGGTAATTTTTCAGGATACGGGTGAGCAGATACTGATTGCTTATTTCGTCCTCGGCAATTGCAATTGTCAGATTATTCCAATCATGCGAGGCCCTGGTGACGGGGCCTACGCTGTCAGGCTTTATTTCAGAAGGCAACACTTCAAAATCCGGGAGTGAAAGATAAAAAACCGATCCTTTGTTTAGCACTGACTCCGCCCAGATTTTACCTCCCAATGCCTGTGCCAGGCTTTTGCATATTGAAAGCCCAAGCCCTGTGCCAGATTTAAAACTGCCACTTTCGTCATCCGATTTCCAGAACCTGTTGAAGATATTCAGGAGATTGGTTTCACTTATACCGGAACCAGTGTCCCTGACATAAAAGGTAATATTGTTTTCCGAAATGATATCATACCCGATCTGTACGAATCCTTTCAATGTAAACTTCAGCGCATTCGACACCAGGTTACTGATTATCTGTCTGAACCGGGCACAGTCAGTGCGTAACATGATGTTACTGCTGTTTTTAGCCAGTAGAATGGAAACACCGGGATTAGTCTGTCCCCTGAAACTTTCGGTGAGTTCACCAAGCACATCGTTTACCGGAAATACCTCGGTCAGTATTTTCATCTGGCCTGCCTCAATTCGCGACAGGTCAAGAATGTCCTCAATAATGTGAAGTAGCTGGTTGCTGTTTGAACTGATGATTCTGAAATAGTTCTCACGTTCGTCAGGGTTCAGATTCCAATCGCCAAGCAATGATGAAAATCCGATTATGGCATTAAGCGGCGTTCTTATCTCATGCGACATATTCGCAAGGAAAGCCGATTTCAGCCGGTCGGATTCCTCAGCCTTAAGCTGTGCCCTCCGCAGTTCTTCGATTGTGAACGACAGATGTTCGTTCACTTCTTCGAGCTCGGTATTCATTTCCTTTACCTGTTGATTGGCGGCTGCCAGAACTGCCTCTGCTTTTTTTCTTTTGCTTATGTTTTTGAGCAGATGCATAACGATCGCAAGCAAAAATCCTATGACAACAAGAAGCGGAAGGATAATCCTGAGATACTTTAGCAGGATAATCTGAGGTCGATTGATCACCAAGGATCCATGAGGCAGATTTCTTTCAGGTATTTTGAATCTTTTCAGGATCCTGTAATCGAAATAATAGCTGTTTACCGGTTTCCGGAATCTTTGCTCCGGAATATAGTTTTTATCATCAATGAATTTTAAGGCCATTTGGGCGGCTTCACTTCCGTGTATCCGCCCTTTTATAAAAATACCACCAGCTATGCCCTTGCCAAGGAGGGTTTCGCTTTCCATAAATACCGGAACAGGTGAATGTCGCAATACATTAAGATAAATACTCTCAGGATTCACCGGGTTTCCGTTTATATCCTGCGAGTAATTGATCAGTGCAACGGCGCTTCCTGGTTCAAGGGTTTTTACCTTCTGAATTAAAACGCCAGGATCGTATTTACAGAGGTATGAGAATTCAAATCTGCCCTTAAATAAGGGTTCTAATTTTTTAACGTTTCTTATATTGAGCAAATTGGTTGTGGTTGCACTGTCCGATATGAAATATAACTTACGGGTTACGGGCGATACCATGGCAATCATGTCAATCTCATCCTTTAGGTCAATGCCGTCCAATATTCCGTAATACGGTTTATTGTCAAAATTATAATCGTAAGGGTCATTGATACCGCAAATAACTACAGGGACACCCGGAAACAGGGAGTCACCATAGTCCATCATGAAATCAAGCGCATCGTTATCGCTCACAAGCGCCACGTCGAATTCAATGCTCCTGAACTTCTTTTTATAAAGCTTATAGATTTCGGGAAAGGATTTATTTCCAAACCTCTTGGCGTCAAGGAATTCGACAAATACATTGATGTCGTCCCTCTTTGAGAAAACGCTCAGAACCCCCGAACTCACACTGTCAGCCCATGTATATCCCATGGAGTAAGAGTTCAGATAAAGCACATTATGGTTTCCGGGGTTTGGTTCCTGAGGCTTTGCCTGGACTAGAATCAGGTAGAACAACAAAAATGTGAAATAATAAACTCTACCCTTCATTCAATACATTTTGAATTTTATACGGAAACTTTCAGGAAAGGGTATAGGAATACAGATTAAATAAAGTTTTATATTTATGATATTCTTAAATTTGAGATTAAACATTCAATTATGAATACGACTTTGAGGTTCTTAACCTTTTTTCTGCTTACTTTATGCATCCCGGCTATTGGTGGGGCTCATAGCATAAACAGTGCTTCTGTTAAATCGTTGCTGAAAAAGGTAGCTGATTACCAGGTTTCAACGCCGTTAACGCACACGGAAACCGACTGGACTAATGGTGCACTGTATGCAGGTATGGTTGAATGGGCTTCGATCGCAGATGATGATAAATATTATAACTGGCTTAAGGATATAGCTATACGGAATGGCTGGACATACCTTCACAGAAAGGATGCCAGTGGCCGCTATCATGCCGATGATTATTGTGTAGGCCAGATGTATCTTGAGTTGTACAGGAAGTATAAGGATCCGGCGATGATTAACCCGATGCGGGCATATTTCGATTCAATCCTTGCAAACCCCTCCACCGTTAATCTTGAATTCACGTTCACTGAAACCAACTATCCGACCGAGCGCTGGTCCTGGTGTGACGCCTTGTTCATGGGGCCAACGGTGTGGGCAAAAATGGCAGCCATTACAAAAGAAAAGAAATACCTCGATTTTATGTTTAAAGAGTACAAGGCGACAACCGATTATCTGTATGACAGGCAGAACCACCTGTTTTTCAGGGATTCGAGGTTTTTTACTAAAAAGGAGGAAAACGGGCAACCTGTTTTCTGGGGAAGGGGAAATGGCTGGGTTTTTGCCGGCTTACCGGTTATTATCCGCGAACTGCCTGCCAATTATGAACATCGTGATTTTTTTGTGAATTTATACCGTGAAATGGCAGCTGAAATTGTTTCCCTGCAGGATAAAAAAGGATACTGGCATGCCAGCCTGCTTGACCCCGCCAGTTATACCAATCCTGAAATGAGCGCCACTTCGTTCTTTGTATATGGACTGGCCTGGGGAATCAACAATGGATTCCTGGATAAAAAGACATATTACGCCCCTGTAATGAAAGGCTGGAAATCAATGACCGAAGCTGTGTGGCCCGATGGTAAAGTGGGCTGGATACAGCCTATCGGGGAAGATCCCAAACATGTCACACGTGAAATGACAGAGGTATACGGCGTCGGGGCATTTCTCCTCGCCGGCACTGAAATCAGCAAACTGGTTAAATAATACACACGACATGAAAGCCGAATTGCGTTTTTCTCACCATCCCGGTGATGTAAAAAAATACGATACATCACAAGTAAGAAAGGAGTTTTTAATAGAAAAGATCTTTGTTCCGGGTGAAATTTGTTTCACCTATACATTATACGACCGGTTTATTGCAGGTGGCGCCATGCCGCTTGAGACACCGTTAATACTGTTGCCTTTTTCTGAATTAAAGGCTGATCATTTTTTGCAGCGTCGTGAAATGGGAATAATCAATACAGGAGGCCCGGGAAGTGTAAAAGCCGGGGGAACTGACTACCGGCTGAATTATAAAGAAGCCCTTTATCTCGGGAAGGACACAGCGGATATAAGCTTTCTTTCGGACGACCCTGCAAAACCGGCCAAATTCTATATTAATTCGGCTTCTGCGCATCATGCATACCCGTGCAGGAAAGTCACGCTGAATGACGCCGAGGTAGTTTCAGCAGGATCAGCAGAATCATCCAACCGTCGTACAATTAACAAACTCCTCATTAACAATGTAATTGAAACCTGCGGGCTTCAGATGGGGTTAACGTCATTGCAACCAGGAAGTGTTTGGAACACAATGCCTCCGCATACCCACAGCCGGAGAATGGAAGTGTATTTTTATTTTGAAGTTCCTGCCAAACAGGCTGTATGCCATTTTATGGGAGAACCGGATGAAACCCGCCATATCTGGATGCATAACGAACAGGCTGTGATTTCCCCTCCCTGGAGCATTCATAGTGCGGCCGGAACCTCAAATTATTCCTTTATCTGGGGAATGGCAGGCGAAAATCTTGATTATAGCGACATGGATACCCGTCAACCTGATGAATTAAAATAACCTCTATGAAAGACTTATTCGACCTGTCGGGCAAGGTGGCCCTTGTAACCGGTGGTACGCATGGGATCGGACTGGCTATAGGACTTATTCTTGCCAAATCGGGTGCTAAAGTGTGTGTGAACGACCGTACCCAGGATAAACTGGATGCCTGCAAACAGGAGTTCAATAAGGAAAACCTTTCCGTTTTTACATGCATTTTTGACGTTACAAATGAACAGGATGTCAACACGGGAATTTCAGAGATTGAAAAGAAGGTTGGCCCTGTGGATATCCTTGTCAACAATGCCGGCATCATAAAAAGGATACCGATACTCGATATGGCCATTGACGATTACAAACAGGTGATCGATGTGGATCTTGTCGCCCCGCTTATTGTTTCAAAACGTGTGGTCCGTGGAATGATCCAAAGGCGGCAGGGTAAGATCATCAACATGTGTTCCATGATGAGTGTTTACGGCAGGAATACAGTGTCTGCCTATGCATCAGCTAAAGGGGGACTGAAGCTGCTCACAGCCAATATGACCTGCGAATGGGCGAAATATAATATCCAGATCAATGGAATCGGTCCCGGATATATTGCCACAGCACAGACTGCACCAATCCGTGAAAACGGGCATCCGTTCAATGATCTTGTAATGACCCGCACACCTGCAGGAAGATGGGGACAACCCGAGGATGTAGCATATGCTGCGCTATTCCTGGCTTCAAAAGCAAGTGATTTTGTCAACGGCCATATTCTTTATGTAGACGGTGGTATACTTGCGAATTTCGGGTATGTGAAGGGGGAGAATGAAGTTTAGATTGCAGTCTGTTCGTTATTCTTAAATCGGTGTTCGATGTTCGGTATAGATTATTAGCTATTTAGTAATAAGGGATTGAGGTCTGAACGATTTACGATTTACGATTGAAGTGCTAGGCGAAGTCTGTGACTTCGACTATACATAACTGATAGTTAATAAATTTTGTTCAGACGAAGTTGCAAACTTCGCCTAGCATTTCAGTTCAGACGAAGTTGCAAACTTCGCCTAGCATTTAGGTTCATACAAAGTTGCAAACTTCGCCCAGCATTTAGGTTCATACAAAGTTGCAAACTTCGCCCGGCATTTTATTTAAAAATATTATATATGAAATTTTTTTCTTTCATTCTTGGTTTCATTCTTCTCTCCGCCTGCGGGCAGAAGATGTATGAAGTTACGAATCCTTCAGGTATTGATATCAAAGACAAAGCGTTTGTTCTGTTCAGAAATGAAGTTGCACCATGGATCACCGATTCAATAGGAAATAAAAAGGTTGTAGCCAGGCTGGGTTCAGGTGATCTGCTTCCTTCACAATGTGATGATATTGACGGTGACGGCAGGTGGGATGAGTTTTTGTTTATGTGCGACTTAAAAGCCGGGGCCAGGCAGAAAATACAGTTTGAAACAGTGGATGCCATGCCGGTATTCCCGGTCAGGACCAATATCCGTTTTGGCCGGATGGCAAAACCATTTGAAGAGGTTTCCGGCGACCTGAGGATGAAAACCAATGACACCAAATTTTCGGCACCTGTTTACCAGATGGAGGGTCCTGCCTGGGAAAATGATAAAATTGCCTTCCGGAATTATTATGATGCCCGCAATGGTATTGATATTTTCGGAAAATTGGTGCCTGAAATGGTAATGGACAGCGTAGGCGTTAACGGCAGGGAATACCATACGCTGCATGATTGGGGGATGGACATTCTGAAAGTAGGGAATTCACTGGGCGCCGGTGCTATAGCCATTGCTGTGGGTGATTCTCTGTACCGGGTCGGTCCTTGCGAAGAAGGCACTTATCGCCAGATTAGTGAAGGTCCGGTGCGGTCGTTGCTTGAGCTTACATACAAAAATGTGCCGGCAGGCGACAGGCGATACGATGTGATTCACCGTATTGCCATTTATGCCGGTGATCATTTTTACAGGAGCAGGGTATGGGTTAAGGGACTTAAAGGCGACGAGAACATCGTAACCGGAATTGTTAATCTCCATAATATTAAGGGGGATTCTATTTCATTTGAAAAGCGTAAAATCATGTTTTCATCGGGAAACCAGGGCTTCAGTGGTGAAGTACTGGCCATGGGAGTGATTGTTCCTGATTCGGTTTTTGTCAATTATTCTGAAGCGCCTGATTCAGGCTCCGGTATCGTAAGCACACACCTGGTGTATATGAAGCTTAAGGAAAACCAGCCAACCTGCTGGCGGTTTGCAGCGCTTTGGGAAAACCGCGACCCGATGGTGAAGGACAAAAACTACCTTGTCGGCATTCTTAAGGAATCGGCACTGAGATAAATGAAAAGGAGCCGCCGAAGCGGCTCCCCAAAGCAAACTGTTTGAAAACGCCCTTAAAATCCTAAAACGTGTATTTGCCAGATCAACTTAACTTTTAATATAGATGTTCAGGGATGAAAAAAGGTTGCGTAGGTAGGAAAATTTTAATATGGATCCACATCCAGCGTGTACTGCACACTCCTGAATTCATCTTTTGATTTCATCACCAGGAGAGCTTCTGTCACCATTTTTTTGGTGGCAGCCAGGTTAACGCTTTTTTCAATTTTAATCAGCATGCTTTTCAAATACTGGTTCCTTATTCTTGGTATGAGAGGAAACTCCGGTCCGAGTATCTTTTCTGTAACGTGTTTTCTCAGTAAATCAGCAAGCCAGTCGCCGGCCTGGCTTACGATCTGCTGGTCCCGATGCTTCAGGGTGATCTCAATGAGCCTTGAATAAGGCGGGTAGCTGAAACGCTTTCTTTCTTCAGCCTGACGCGTGAACATTCCCTTATAATCGTTTCTGACCACATCGGCAATTACCGGGTGATCACCCGAAGACGCCTGTATGATCACTTTACCGCGTTTATTCTTTCTGCCGGCCCTCCCGCTAACCTGTGCCATTAGCTGGTAGCTGCGTTCGTGCGCCCTGAAATCGGGATAATTCAGCATGGTATCCGCGTCCATAATGCCAACAAGGCTTACATTATCGAAATCGAGGCCTTTCGAAACCATTTGTGTACCGACAAGAATGTCCGATTCACCTGCTGCAAACCTGGTGATTAGTTGTTCATAGGATTTACGGCTTGCTGCAGCATCCAGGTCAAGCCTTTCAATTTTCGCACCCGGAAAAAAGATGGCAATTTCTTCTTCAATTTTTTCGGTGCCGAAGCCTTTCAATTTCAGGTCGCCTTCATGACAAGCCGGACATTGGTGGGGAACCGGGATACCGTAACCGCAATAATGGCAATACAGGCGGTTTTGCTTTTTATGATAGGTAAGACTCACGTCACAGCGTTTGCACTTTGGAACTTCACCGCATATGTCGCATTCCAGAAAAAGCGAGAAGCCGCGACGGTTCTGGAAAAGAATGACCTGCTCCTTGTTCTGAAGGGCTTCGCCAATTCCATCAAGCAGGGCAGGGGAGAAATGCGATTGCATCTTTTTCTTCCGCCTCAGGTCACGGATGTTTTCAACTTTTACTTCGGGCAGCTGAATTTGCTGATAACGTTCATTAAGCTCTACCAGCCCGAATTTACCGGTAACGCAGTTATGGTATGTTTCGATTGAAGGTGTGGCAGTGCCCAGTAAAACCTTTGCCCCATGATGTTTTGCCATCATAATGGCCGTATCCCGGGCATGGTACCGGGGTGAAGGATCATATTGCTTATAGGTGTTCTCATGTTCTTCATCAATAATGATGAGCCCCGGATTCTTAAAAGGCAGGAATATGGCAGACCTTACACCCAGCACAACGCCCACATTACCGGCATCGGGAAAATCCGGGTCGTAGTCAAGCAGGTTCTTCCAGGTTCTTATCCTGTCGGCATCGCTGTACTTTGAGTGATATACAACAACCCTGTTTCCGAAGGCCGTTCTAAGCCGTTCAATGATCTGCGCGGTAAGCGCTATTTCAGGCAGAAGGTAGAGAACCTGCTTATCCTGGTTAAGGACCTCCCGGATGAGGTGAATGTATATCTCGGTCTTGCCGCTTGATGTAACACCATGAAGCAGGGTAACACCTGTCTTTTCAAATGATGCCTTAATTTCCGCCAATGCCTGTTTCTGGGGCTCATTCAGCTCAGACAGCCTGTTTTCATTTGCTTCAGGAATTGTTTTTTTCCGTAATTTCCTGTAAAGATCAAGACGGGCCGGCATAGCCGCTTTGAATACATCGCCGGGCGGGCACATGTAATATTCGCTTATCCATTGCCATAACAGCAGCTGTGATTCCAGAACCACCGGCCCGGAATCAATAACTTCAAGGATATCCTTTACCCCGTAGGTTTCGGGCTTCTGATGATGAACTTTAAGAATTAAAGCCGTATATATTTTCTTGCTTCCCAGTGGCACTGTGACGCGCATTCCGGGCTTTAACAAAGCAGACTGGTTTTCGTTTACGCCGTACGTAAAGGTACCATAGATAGGAACAGGCAGGAGAACATCTATATAGGTTTGCTCTGTCACCGTATCACTTCAGCGAGCTTTACAAGTTCAGAATTAACGTCTTTGTGAAGTTTTATACTTTTAATAAGAGGAACATGTACAATCTCGTTATTTACAATGCCGATCATAATGCTTTTCTGATCATCAATCAGCGCATCAATGGCAGCAGCTCCCATGCGGCTTGCAGTCACCCTGTCAAATGCCGACGGGTTTCCTCCACGCTGTATATGGCCAAGAATGGTAGTGCGAATGCTTAATTCGGGGAATTCAGTATTGATCTTTTTCGCTATAGTAACAGCCCCTCCTTCTTCTTCACCTTCGGCAACAATGATGATACTTGATTTCCTCTTTTCAATGCGATGGGCCATATGTTCACGCAGTTTGTCATACTGTCCTTTAACTTCAGGAATCATTATGGCTTCAGCCCCGCAGGCAATACCGCTTCTGAGAGCCAAAAACCCGGCTTCACGTCCCATTACCTCAACAAAGAATATCCTCCCGTGTGAACTGGCAGTGTCCCTGAGCTTATCCACGGCTTCGACAACCGTATTGAGAGCTGTGTCATATCCGATTGTATAATCGGTGCCATACAGGTCGTTGTCAATTGTGCCGGGAATGCCTATAATGGGGATATCAAATTCTTTTGTCATGATGCTGGCACCTGTAAATGTGCCATCTCCTCCAATTGCAATTACAGCCTGGATACCGAATTTCACAAGTTGTTCGTAGGCTTTTTTCCGGCCTTCATATTCCATGAATTCCTTACAACGGGCGGTAAGCAGAATGGTTCCGCCTCTTTGTATGATGCCGCTGACCGATTGAGAATTCATCGGGATAATATCACCCTCAATCATGCCCATATAACCCCGCCTGATCCCAAACATTTCAAAACCTGCCTGAAGGCCGGATCTCACTGTGGCTCTTATTGCTGCGTTCATACCGGGTGAATCCCCGCCTGATGTAAGTACACCGATTCTCTTAATCTGTTCCATTGAATTTTGGATATATTATGATATTGACAGGGGTCAAATTTAATTAAAATCGATCAGGGTATATTCAACGCAATTAATTTCCTTTCAAATTCTTCAAGGAGCCAGCGGGGAGTTGAAGTGGCGCCTGTAATGCCCACAGATTCACAACCTGTAAACCATTCTGGTTTCAGATCGGTTGTTTCGGCTACAAAATAGCTTTTCATATTCATCTCAAGGCATTTTGAGTACAATAATTTCCCGTTTGAACTTTCCTTATAACTTACAAACAGGATAACCTGGTGCGCTTTACAAAACTCATTGAGTTGAGGAATTCGTCCTGAAACCTGGCGGCAAATTGAATGGGTACAGTTCAGTCTCTGGGGAGTATAACCTTCGGCTTCAGCTTTTTTGATGAGGTTTTGCTGAAGCTCATCGTAGTTATCCATGCTCATCGTAGTCTGCGAATACAGGTGAACAGGCCTTTCGAAGTTAATTTTATCGATGTCTTCAGCCGACTCAACGATCTGCGCCTGGTACCCGGTTTGACCGGCCAATCCCCTGACTTCAGCATGATTTTTTTTGCCGAAGATCACAATCTGTGCGTTGTTTTCAGAATGATAAGCCTGTTTTATCCGGCTCTGAAGCCGAAGTACTATAGGACAAGTGCCGTCAACAAGTTCAATATTATGAGCGGCAGCGTATTCATATGTTTCCGGAGGTTCTCCGTGAGCCCTGATGAGAACCCGGCAATCCGAAAGTTTCATGAACTCTTCACGGGTAATAGTTTTTAAGCCCAACCCCTCGAGCCGTTCTATTTCCTTTTCATTATGAACGATCTCACCCAGGCAATACAGAATTCCCGATTGCCTGATAATCTCTTCTGCCTTATTCACCACGCGGGTTACTCCAAAACAGAACCCCGCCTTAGGATCAATTTCCGTTTTCATTTTCAAGAATTCTTCTCCACCATTCCCTGAACCAGTCCATCTGCTGAGCAATTGTCATGTGGCTGTTGTCAAGTATAACGGCATCATGCGCTTTACGCAGGGGACTAACCTCACGGTTTTCATCCTCGTAATCGCGCATCTTTATATTTTCAATAACCTTTTGCAAATCCACCGGCGTTCCTTTCTCAACCAGTTCCTTGTAGCGCCTTTCAGCACGTACAACCGGATCGGCTGTCATGAATATTTTGAATGTAGCATCCGGAAATACAGTGGAACCAATGTCCCTGCCGTCCATCACCACATTGCCGCCGTGACCTATTTCCCGCTGTAGTTTCACCAGTTTTTGCCTTACCTCAGGAACCTGGCTTATCTTACTTACAATGGCCGAAACCTCAATGCCTCTGATCTCTTTTTCAATGTTTCGTCCGTTCAGCAGGGTTTCCTGCAAACCGGTATCCCTGTTGAGAACGAATTGTACGGATATTTTATCAAGCTCCCTGTTCAGGGCCGGATCAACAGAATCACCTTTTATCAGGCCGTTTTCAAGGGCATACTGGGCCACCGACCTGTACATGGCCCCGCTGTCGATATATACAAAACCCAGTTCCCTGGCAATCATCCGGGCAAATGTACTTTTACCGCATGATGAATATCCGTCAACAGCAATAATATAAGGGTTGGAGGTCACTTCAGAAATTTTTATTCAATTCATCAAGATTCATGCTGAGCGAAAAATGATTGCTGCCACCGGCAAGATGATAAATGCTTCGGCCATACCCGATTTTGAATTTTTTCAGGTTAAGACCTACTCCCCATGAAAAACCGACTGTGCCCGGCTTGGTATCGACTTTAAGTTCCTGCCGCCTCCTGTAATTATAACCGGCCCTTATTTCAAGGTTTTTTCCAAGGGCTACAGTTGTACCCATTACGACATGGCGCATGAATTTGTCGAAAAATACATCAAAGTCGTTTTTACCTGTCGGCTGGCCATTCTGCAGATCAAGTTCTTCTTTATCTTTATCAGCCTGGGTTACATAGGTGAGGTCCCATTTCTCAAGATGATTCAGTTCAACATGAAAAGTGAAGGGTGAATAGGCAAGACCTTTCGATAACCCGACAGCAATATTGAAAGGAAGAGGTTCCCTGGCATTATCGGCAGTGTACGCATCCACCTGCATTCCCATATTCCGCAGCACAATTCCGGCGGATAACTTCCGTTCAGGATCGGAATAAACGACTCCCACATCCAAAGCAAATGCCGTGGCGTTATATTGTTCGTAATCCGAATATATATTCTTTGCTGTAACGCCCACTGTAAATAGGGAATCGATCTTCCGGGCATACATGATGTTCACAGAATAATCGGCAGCCCTGAATGTTCCTGTTTTAATCCCGTTTTCATCGGCTCCCTGGAAGGTTCCATAATAAAGATAATGAATGCCGCATCCCAGCATGCTTTTCTGGTTAAGCCTGGTAATGGCTGATGCATATCCGAAATTGGCACCGGCAAAATAATTCACATAATTCAGCGCCAGGTGGTGATGCATATCCTGGCTCATCAAAGCGGGGTTATGGTACGGAAGTTCAGCATCGGTACCGCCTATGGCAACCACATCGCCGCCCAGGGAAGCTACCCTGGCCGAGTTTGTAATTTCAAGAAACTGGAATGCCTTTCCTCCGGGTTGTGCTGATATATCTTTGCTGCAGGTGAACAGGAATGCCCCTGCTGCAACAAAAAGCAGTGTTATGTAATGAATATTGTTAATGGCCAGAGTGTGTTTGCATGTCAAACGTTCAAATTTAACAGTTATTATCCACATTTTTATATCTTCGCCTTAAATCTCCTTCCATGCCTGAAGAATCGACACATGTTAATGAGAAATTTGTTTTTATAATTAACCCTGTTGCGGGTACAAAGCAAAAGAACACGATAAGCGATGCAATTAAAAAAGCATTTGCTCACTGCGATTATGAAATCATCTATACTCAGTACCAGGGACACGCTTTTGAAATAGCCACTGAAAAGATTCGGAATGGAATCATTAATATTATAGCCGTAGGAGGCGACGGAACCATTAATGAAGTGGCATCAGCGCTTGTGAAAACACCTGCCAGACTGGGTATAATACCGGTAGGGTCGGGGAACGGACTGGCCCGGCACCTGAAAATACCTGTAATAGTTGCCGAAGCGATTAAAGTAATAGCAAATCCGCGTATTAAGGTGATTGATGTGGGCAGGGTGAATGGACACTATTTTTTCTGCACATGCGGAACCGGTTTTGATGCCAGTGTAGGTAAACAGTTCGCAAATGAAGGAAAGAGGGGTATGATTACTTACGTTAAAACGACCATTCACCAGTACATGAACTACTCTCCCAAAAAATATATTCTGAAAGTGGAGGACAAAAAGGTTGAGCTTAAGGCATTCCTGGTAACTTTTGCAAATTCAGGGCAGTATGGAAATAACGCCTACATCGCCCCCAATGCGCAGATTGACGACGGCTTTCTTGATTTATGCGTGCTGAGGCCGTTTCCAAAAACCTCAACGATTGAAATGGGACTGAGATTATTTTTCAAAAATATTGACCAGAGCCCTTATCTTGAAGTAATGAGGGTAAAGGAAGCGACACTCAAGAGAAAGAACAAGCAAAAGATTTCCATGCATCTCGACGGGGAACCGGTGACGCTGAAAAGGAAGTTAAAGGTTAAGGTAGTTCCGCAGGGATTGCAGGTTATGGTGCCGGCAGCGGGGAGGAAGAAACTGATGGTGCCGGATTTCTCGCTTCGCTCTAAATAACATTAACATGGCCTGTCATTCCGACTGAAAGGAGGAATCTCAATCCCAAACTGCTCCTCCATCCGCCTGATCAATGCCTTTTTCACTACATCCATCGAAACCGGTTGGCCGGTTTCTTTTTCCATGGATGTTACTCCTTTATCGGTGAACCCGCAGGGATTGATCCATGAAAAATAGGTGAGATCGGTGCTTACATTAAGGGCAAAACCGTGCATGGTGACCCCGCGGCTTATTTTAACGCCTATGGCGCATATCTTCTTCTGTTTCGGCATGGGTGACGATTCAATCCATACTCCGGTTGCCCCGTCAAGCCGTCCTGCCGTAATTCCGAAGTCTGACAACATGAGAATGATTGATTCTTCGAGGAGTTGGATGTATTTCTTAACCCCTATTTTCAATGCATCAAGATCAAAAACCGGGTATCCTACCAGTTGTCCCGGCCCATGGTAAGTAATATCTCCGCCCCTGTCGATCTTGTAGTAGGAGGCATTTATCGATTTTATAAAGTCATCATGGATGAGCAGGTTGTTTTCCTTACCGCTTTTACCTAACGTATAAACATGAGGATGCTCCACAAAAATAAGACAGGGCAAAACCGATGACGGATCCTCACCGGTTTTTGCCCTGATTACATTGTTCTGAATTTCCTGCTGAAAATCCCAGGTTTCCTTGTAATCCTTCAATCCAAGATCAATAAAGTTCACCCGGTTCATCGGCAGGAGTTTTAGTTATTTAACAGCTGCAATAGCTCTTTCGAGCAGAGCTTTGGTTGCTTTGATACCTTCGGGCTCGCTCAGCTTGGTACCTTCGTATTCCACATCGATCCAGCCTTTATACCCTGAATCTTTTATAATCTGCAGAATTTTGAAGAAATCAATATTCACCTCGTTGCCCTGGGCGTCGAATTCGTAAGATTTGCCACTCGCGCCCTTTGCAAACTGCATCAACTCAGTCATTCCAAGGTAACGGTCATAATTCTCAGTGGCGCTTACCCTGAAATTTCCAAAATCGGGCAGGGTGCCGCAATTCGGAAGGTTAACCCGTTTCATTATACCCGACAGCCATTTGCCATTTGAAGAAATGCCGCCGTGGTTCTCAATAACGACGTTCATTTTCATGGGAGCTGCAAAGGTGCATAGTTTTGTCATGGAATCGACTACCCTGTTTGCCACCTCGTCATCCGTACCTTTTCCGGCAGCGTTCACACGGATCGATGTACAGCCAAGAAATTTGGCAGCTTCGATCCAGGGTTTGTGATTTTCAATGGCTTTGGTTCGGGCTGCATCATCGGCATCGCCCAGGTTACCCTGTGCATCGATCATGATGAGCACGTTGGTGACTCCGTTATCTTTTGATATTTTCAGCAATTCATTCAGGTAATCCTTGCTCAGGTCTTTGAAGAACGTGCTTACATATTCCACACCGTAAATTCCGTAATCTTTCACAGCCTTAACGGGGAAATCAAGGTTTGTCATTTCTTTTCCCCATAAAGCACGGTGAAGTGACCATTCAGCCAGGGAAATTTTAAACCTGTCCTTTTTAAGCATGGTTTCCGAAGCAAATGAACTTTCGGAAAGCAACGGTATTCCGGCAGCAGCAAGCGCCGCTGTTTGTAAAAATGCTCTTCTGCTTTGTTTCATTGTTTTTGGTATTAAGTTCTTAGCCTTTAAAGGCTGTTGCATCAATTTGTTTTTTGCTGTTTTGAATTCCGGAAAAGAAAAAGGTTGTCTATGAAACAGACAACCTTTCTCTATGTTTAAGATTTCCCGCTTAGAGGGGCCTGATCTTTATATTCCTGAACCATACATCATTGCCATGGTCCTGGAGGGCGATATAACCCTCAATGTATTTTCCGAATTCTTTGAATTCCTTGAATTTGCTTTCTTTGATCATCTTATCCCAATCGGGTGTGCCGATGTGATATTCAAGAACGGTTTCACCATTCTGTTTATGCACAACAGTTCCCTGGTATACCATGATCTCAACCTGGTTCCACTGGCCATAAGGTTTTGCATTCTGAGGAACAGCCGGAATAAGGTCATAAAGCGAACCTGCTTTACGGTTTCCGTTCTTTCCGAGGTTTGCATCCAGATGGTTAACATTGTCCAGGATCTGCATTTCAGGAGCCGATTTCCATACCGGTTCATTGGGCAGTTCCTGTGCAAGGTAGAAAATACCGCTGTTACCGCCTTTTGATATCTTCCACTCGAGTTTAAGATCGAAATCTTTAAACTTCTTGTCATAGATGATATCTCCACCAGCACCGCCGGCTTCACCTTTTCCGGAGCCAACCACGCGAAGCATACCGCTGTCAACTGCCCATCCTGAATCGGGGAAAGCAGTTTTCTCATAACCACGCCAGCCATTTGTAGTCTTGCCGTCGAAGATCAGGGTGAAACCCTGTGCTTTTTCTTCTTCAGTAAGATAATTGTTGGTATCAACAGGTGTGGTGTCTGCCTTTACGGTATCGGCATTCTTACCGGTCGGTTTACATGAATAGAATACCTGGCTGCCCATAATCATCAGGGCGATCAGGCCTAATACAACGATAAAACGTTTCATCTTTTTGAATCAGTTATTTAGTTAATTAATAGATTCAATTAAGCAGGCATTGCAGGCAGGTTCCAGCCATTCCTGTAGGTATGCTTGATCAGTTCTGCAGCAAATGCTTTTGCCGGCATCGGGTCAGTCCATTTCTTGTTGAATGTGGGGTGACCGTTATGAACCGAGAAGTTATCCTCGATACAGATCCTGACTTTGTCGTCATCCTTCAGGTTGGTAAACTGCATGTTTACACCGTCCCATTCGAGTTCCTTATTCAAACCCTGGAGGCGAACAGCGAGAACACCCATAACAACCATTTCGTTGAAAGGACCTGCTTCGCTGAATGGTGATGAAAGCTGAACACGGGTTTCCGGGGTCTGCTTGCAGGCATTTACCCAATCCATTTCATGACTTACATCCACGCGGCGCAGTGTTTTCGGAGTGGTCGGAACTCTTCCTGATAATAACCAGGGATCCTTGCCATAGCAACCGCAAACCAGTGTGTCTTTTGTTCCATGGAACAGAACACCGCCACCGTTGTCATTCATATCTCTTCCTGCAGGCCAGCCTTTGGGCAACATGGGTTTAATACCACCGTCTGACCAGGTTACTTCTACTTCGGGAAATTTAATCTTGTCGGTCTTCAGCGGAGTGCGGGCAGGGAATACAAACTCTACATTCTGTGCATTCGGTGCGCAATCGGTCAGAAGCAGGGTTGAGTTACCCTGTACGCGTGTAGGATAGCCAAGTCTAAGGCCTTTGAATACAGGATGGAGAATATGACAAGCCATATCACCAAGTGCTCCTGTACCAAAATCCCACCAGCCACGCCAGTTCCAGGGATGATATATTGCATTGTAAGGACGCATCGGAGCGGGGCCGATAAACAGATCCCAGTTAAGTGTTTCGGGAACCCACTGACCCTGTGAAGGACGGTTCAAGCCCTGCGGCCAGATCGGACGGTCGGTGAATGCTTCAACTTTCTTTACTTCGCCGATTTCACCAGCCCAGATCCATTCGCAGGTCTGCCTTACGCCTTCGCCTGAGCTTCCCTGGTTACCCATCTGTGTCGCAACTTTATATTTATCAGCCAGCTTCGTAAGCAGGCGTGATTCATAAACTGAATGGGTGAGAGGTTTCTGAACATATACGTGTTTGCCAAGTGTCATTGCAGTGGCGGCAATGATGGCATGGGTATGGTCAGCTGTTGCAACTATAACTGCATCGATGGAATCTTTCATTTCATCGAACATCACGCGCCAGTCCCAGTATCTTTTTGCATTCGGGAAAGCTTTGAATACGCCTGCTGAATAATCCCAGTCAACATCGCACAAGGCTACCATGTTTTCGGTGGGAGCTACAGCCTGAATGTTTGAATTACCCATGCCGCCGATACCCACGGCTGCAATGTTCAACTTATCGCTGGGAGCTCTGTGACCTAAACCGCTCACTACATGGCTAGGTACAATAGTAAAAGCGGCAGCAGCCATTGCCGTATTACCCAGGAAGGCCCTGCGGCTGATTCCTGATTTTTTTTCTTCGTTCATAATGCAGTTTTTAAGTTTGAAGTAAGTTAAGTATAGTATAGTTATTTAGTTCTTAAAGATTTCAGCAATCTTTTAAACAAAGCTCTAAGTTAAATAAAAACAAGCTTAGAATCTATTTCAGGATGCTAAAAAAAATCAGAATGCATGCAGGCTTTTATACAATCTCCTGTTTATCAGCATCCCAGTACACTCTCCTGTTTTCGAGAAGTGCTTTTGTCGACATGTGAGCGCTGATTCCCTCCTGGAATGCCTGGTCGATATTGCAGCTCGGCTGTATACCGGCACGAATGCAATTCAGCCATTCTTTAATATGGAGATGCGTTGTATCAACGCGTTTGCCGTTTCTGTAAGTGTAAAGTAAACCACGGCTTGCAAAATACTGTTCAGTGGCTGTGGCAAATCCGTCAGCACCTTTCTTTCCCGGTGTGAACGCGTAAATCGGCGTTTTCGGATCAATCAGGCCGCTGTCAATCTTTTCTTTATACTGTGTTGATTGAGGATCGGCATAAATAACAAGCCTGTCGCTGATTTCCATGTTGGCGTCATGGCCCATCATCACTTTACCCCTTGAACGGTCGCTTGCCAGTGTGGCACTGTAAAGGAATGAAAGATCGTGCTTCGGGAATTCCATTACAACCTGTAATACGTCCGGAACGGTCCTGCCGTCTTTGAAAAAATAGATACCACCTGATGAGGCCACTGAACCCGGTATTCCAAGGCCCAGGATCTGGTTGATGGCATCATACTCATGGGTCAGCAGGTCACCGTTGAGACCTGTGCTGTAATCCCACCAGCAACGCCAGCGGAAAAAGCGCTCAAGCGAGAATTCATGCGCGGGAGCCGGACCGATGAACTGTGCCCAGTCGATTGTAGCAGGACTTGCCTGCGGATGGATATCATATACCCATGCGCCATTCGGATCGTTCCTGTTGGTGCAAACTTCAATCAGGTTAACTTTTCCAAGTACATTCTTTTCAATGGCTTCCTTTGCTTTAGTATAAGCTTCGGTCTGCCGTCCCTGGTGTCCGAGCTGGAAAACAACCTTGTTTTCTTTTACCGTTTTTACCAGTTCATAGGTTTCAGGAACGGTCTTGCTTACAGGCTTTTCGCAGTAAACATGCTTTCCTCTTTTTGCTGCTTCCATGGCCATTGTGGCATGCCAGTGGTCGGGAGCGGCAATAACCACTGCATCAATATCAGGAGCATCAAGTAATTCGAGGTAGGTCTTGTACTGTTTCGGCGCTTTACCCATTTTCCCGCCTGTACCTTCACGGTTTACGTTGGAGGCCGCCTGGGCAGCTGCTTCTGAATACACGGTGAATATATCGCAAACTCCGTTGATTTCTATAGGAAGCTGTTCCTGCTCCATATAGCTTTCATAATTCTTGTTCTGCTTGTTATCCTGTGCTGCCTTTTTCTGCTCATCAATCCATGACGGCTCAGGGAATCCGGCGGCCCTCATAAGCTGCTTGCCCCTGATACCGAAACCGATGAATCCAAGCCGGATAGGCTTGCCGTCTTTTAGAGAGGGAGCCAGTTCAACAGGTTGTGAAGTCAGTTGCACCACTTCGCGCATCTGCTCCCTGTACTTCTCATCAATTTTATTTTTGCGAATCCAGGCATATGAGAAAGCTCCGAGCACCGGAAGCGCTGCAATTCCTTTTAAGATATCACGACGACCAATATTATGGGAACTTGTATTGGGTAGGGAATTATTTTGATTATTATCCTTTTTCATATCCGGTAATACTATTTGTCACTTTTAAAAATAAATCTGTCAAGGCCTGCTATATGTCCTGTCGGAAATATAAGCAGCACTGCCATTGTAAACACTTCGATAAGAGTTTTATTTACCCAGAGATAACTGCCTTCCTGCGGAAGAATATACGTCACACCAGCTAAAGCCGGATGCGACAGGTAATAAAATACAAGAAGCACCATTCCGGCAAAAAGTGCAATCTGGGTCAAAAATCCAAGCATTAGCCCAAGGCCGATCATAGTGAGGCCCCACTTATTCAGCCAGTCGACAACGGCTATTACGCCGGCATTGTTGGCCATTCCGTGAAAAACACCGGCAAAAAGCCCTTTTGAATCCATCAGGTAACCGAATGACGACCAGTCGGGATTGGTAATTTTTACCAGCCCTTCGTAGAGAAAATACCATCCTATCAAAATCCGGAGAGCGACTAATAAAAAGGTTTGGAGGTTCGTGTAATGATTAACTATTGCTTTATTTGACATACAGCGGTTTTTTTAAAAAAGAATCAAAACTAAAAAATCTTTTCGTAAATATATAGGTCTGTTTTGAATAAGTTGGCTCTGTCGTTGTTTTAGAAACATAAATTCTACTAAAACGGCAAAAACGTCGACATTTAGTGTTAAATTGGTGATCTATGCCGGATAAATCACTGAATTCTTCGCTGCTTACCGATACGTTCAGGCAGGCCTGTACAGACTACTTTTACCTGGTAAACCATCATTACCCTGAACGAAGCGTACTAAAACTTGTCGGCGACAGGTACCTGCTGTCTGGCGACCAAAGAACGGTGCTGTACAGGGGAATATCATCCGAAAAGCGTTCATTATTGCGAAATTCCCTCCTCCAAGCGAAAATTGCGGGTACATACCTGATTATCGACGGGTACAACGTGCTGTTCAACCTGCTGAATTACAGGCTTGGCAAAATAACTTTTGTGAGCACAGACGGTATAGTGCGTGATGCCGGGGCCTTGCACGGCCGTTTCAGGGAAGAACACACTTTCACTGATTGTATTGAACTTTTACTCATTCAAGTGGCAGCCATGAAACCGGCGACTGTTGACATTTACCTCGATTCGCCCGTATCACACAGCGAAAGGCATGCCACCGCTATTTCGGACAGGATGCACGAACTGAATCTGACCGGCGGTTGTTATGTGGTAAAGTCAGCCGACTGGGTGCTGAAGAACTGTAAGGACTGTGTAATTGCCACATCCGATACGGCGATTATTGAAAAAGCATTGTTGCCGGTTGTTGACTTGCCGGCGGTGGTGCTGGAAAGGGCTTATGGGGCGGGGTTTTTGCAGTTGGGGAAACTTATTTCAGGAGGAACGTCATTGCGATGACCGGTTCCTACGGTCAGAAGCAATCTGCCCGAACAGGCACACCGATCCAAATAGTGAGTCTTGGTAAGGTCCTGCCTTTGCCGGCAGGTTGCTTCGTCGCAATAATTTCTGCAATAATCAATTGTTTATCAAGCTCCTCGCAATGACGATCATCCCCTTATCAACCCCAATACCCCGTTAATAAATGTCAGCGGATGAACGGGATTACCAGGGACGTAGAGGTCAACTTTGTATTTTTCAAGAAACGACCGGTCAAGCGCTTCACTGCCCTCAAATATTCCGCCGCTTATGGCGTCAGTACCGGCCAGTATGATAATCTTAGGATCAGGCACTGCATCGTAGCATATCTGTAACGGTTCTGCCATGTTCTTCGAAATGGGTCCGGTAATTACAATTCCGTTGGCATGCCTCGGCGATGCCACAAATTCAATCCCGAACCTGCCCATGTCAAAATTCACATTGCCGGCGGCATTCAATTCCCACTCGCAGCTGTTATCCCCTGCTGCCGATACCTGGCGCAGTTTCAGCGAATTTTTGAAATACCTCCGTATTTCCTTTCTCACTGCCGCCGGATCAATCGACATCGGCTGGTTTTGCCCTGCATCTACTACCAATCCCTCACGAGTGGCTGAAGCAATTTTATAATCTTTTGTAAACGTTATATTTTCAGGGAAACGCCGTGCACATTCACCACAGAAAACACATTTTCCGAGATCTATCCGGAGCGGATTCTGCATGATGGCATTTACCGGGCAAACGCCTGCAATTTGTGAAGAAACCGACATTCCCGGTTCCTGAATAACAGGGCGGCCACGGAAAATCCCGGGCACTTCCACGGTTGTGACATCAGGAATATATTGCTTTCCCTGGTGGAACAGGATTTTTATATCAGAAAATACAGAACCTGTATTGAATTCCAGTTTCATAGGTTAATTTTTAAAGGTCGTGACCGCAATAGCTGAGATTGAAACTCTTGTTGCAGATCGGGAAATCGGAAATGTCGTTGTTTCTTACTGCAAGAGCAAGGGCCATCCAGTTGTGAACCGACGGATCCTTGATCTTATACAGGGCAAGATTTCCTGCTGTATCCGTGATGGCACAGTGGCAAATCTCACCCCGCCATCCTTCGGTAAGCGACAGCACAAATGAACCAGGTGCCGGGGATTGCATAGGCTCAGGTTGACTGTGTTTCGGAATATCCTGCAACATGCGGCGGATGTACTTAATCGACTGGTTGATCTCCTGCTTCCTTATCTGGGTCCTTGAATACACGTCCCCATGATGCTTGATGATCGGCTGGTGAGGTATTCCACCGTATATCAGGTAAGGATGCGTCCACCGGATATCGCGCATCAGTCCGCTTGTTCGTGCTGCCTGTCCCACGGCACCTATTTGTTCGGCCTGCTGCTGTGTAACGGTTCCTGTTCGTTCAAGTCGGGCCAGCGCACTGGGCAGCGATTTCATCCGCTGGTACATTTCATTCATATCGGGCTCATACGCATCGAAAAGCTGGTTGATAGCCTCTGTTAGTTCAGGCGTGACCGGATAAGGATTGCCTCCAGCCCGGATAAGGCTTTTTGCAAGCCGGTTACCGCACCATTTCTGGAATGTGTTTATCACGGGGGTACGCAGCCTGCCGAATACAGAGCTTCCCAACTGGTATGCAATATCGGTGCATATGGCACTCAGGTCGCCCGTATGAATGGCAATACGCTCCAACTCCGAAGCTATCGTGCGGGCATGAAGAATATCTTCAGGTGCATCAAAGCCGCAAAGCGATTCCCATACACCTGTAAATGCCGTTGTATGTCCCACAACCGTGTCGCCGGCAATGCCTTCAGCCAGGATGGCCAACTGCAAAGGCGACTTATATCTGAGAAAAAGATTTTCAATTCCCCTGTGCTGGAAGCCAAGCTGGATCTCGAGATGCAGGATCTGCTCGCCGCTGCATATAAACCTGAAATGGCCGGGTTCAATCACTCCTGCATGTATAGGGCCAACGCCTACTTCATGCAGTTCTTCACTTTCGATTTTATAAAAAGGATAATGGCCTATACTTTCTGACGGATCAAACCGGTCATGCGAATACCTCAGGAGTTTCAGCCATGGATGATCCGTATAGCTCATTCCAGTTTTTTCATGGATTTCTCTCTCAAAAGCATGAAAAGCGAAATTTCTCGCTGTGAATGAAGGGTAGGTGGTACCGGCATCTGCCATGGAGGATGAAACCAGTATGTGCCCTGTTGTATCGTCGGCAATACAGCAGAAGAGTTGCAACCTGCCATTCACCGGCCAGGCGAAATAATTAACGCAATGGCAGTATTTATCCTCCAGCAGTCCGGTATTGGCCTCAAGAAATGCGTCATACCCGAGAACAGGGATTTCTCCTGTGCCTATCCGCTGGTTGTTCTTTATTTTTATGTAATCAGCCATCTTAGTCTGTTAGTCTGTAGTCTGTTAGTCTGTAAAACTTCTTAAATCTTAAATCGGTGTTCCTTGTTCGGTGTTTTTGTTAGTCTGTTGGTCTGTAGTCTGTTAGTCTGTTAGCAATTAAGTAATAAGGTTTTAAGGCCTAAGAGTTCCTGTATGAAATCTTCATTTTCTTATCCAGTATCCTGCCTGCCTGCCGGCAGGCAGGTATCCAGTATCCAGCATCCAATACTACATAAGCATATTCACCGCCTCCTTTATCAACTCCACCATCGCTGCCGGCGGAAACAACCCCAAATACACAACGAGCGCCAGCAGTATATATTGGCTCAATGATTCGGTGTAATGTGCAGGCTGTACCTTCGACTCGTCAAAATCAACCGGTTTTGCAAAAAGGATCTTAAATACGTTTTTTCCGAATGCCCATATGATCACGGTGAGCAGCAGCATAATAATAATCAGCAGCCAAAGGTATCCTGAGGCGAACAACGATTTAAATATCAGGAATTCACTTACAAACATCCCTGACGGAGGCATAGCCGTCACAATGAAAAAGGCGGCGAGGAGAACCATAGCGCCGGCTACATTGTATTTGAAATAATACCCGGTGTCATATACGCTTTTGCTTCCATAGGTTCTGTAAATTTGCCCGAACTGGAAAAACAGGGCAGGTTTTGCAAATGAATGCAGTACCAGGTGCAGTATGGCTGCGTAATACCCTATTCCACCGGCTGCAATACCCAGCATAACAAGCCCCATATGCTCAACCCCCGAATACGCCATCATTCGTTTAATATTTTTTACCCGGAGCATGTATACGGTAGCCACAAATACCGACAACACTGCCGATATCAGTATGATCTTGTTGGTCCATTCATGAATGCTTGTATGACTGGTAATCTGGTAAAATCTGAATATTCCTGTAAATCCCACATTCATTAAAACGCTTGCCAGGAGCGCGCCTGAAGGATAGGGCGCTTTGTCCTTTGCATCAATACCTGCAGTATACATGGGAAAAAGCCCTGCCTTTGCCGTAAAACCTGTAAATATGAATAGAAAAGCCAGCTTCAGCCAGAACGGATTAAGCAAACCGGCATTCGCCAGCAGGGTCGAATAAAAAAGGTCGCCAATCCCATGCTGCTGAACGGTTACAGTGACAAACAGGATACCGATAAAAACAAGGGTTATGCTTATTGAACAGATAAAAATATATTTCCAGGTTCCTTCGAGAGACAGCTTATTCCTGCGGTGGTAAATCAGTGCCGATGCACTTAATGTGGTGATTTCAACAAACACCCAGGTAATACCCATATGGTTGGCAAGGTATGCCGCACTGATCGACATGATCAGCATAATGGTAGCGGCAAAATACATCCCCATTTCCCTGGGTTTATAGGGATGTTTTTCGAAATATACGAAGCTATGATATAGCACCGGTATGGTGATGACTGTCATAACACTCAGGAATATCACGGCAAGGGCATCGGGAGTGAAATAAGTAAATTGCACCACTCCCCGGTTTATAAATTCATAAACGGCCAGCGATACCTGCAAAAGAGAAAATAGCACCGACAGAAGAAGTCGGGTGGAATGCTTCTTTCCGAAGTAAAAGGCAGTGCCTATAATCAGTGAACCGGCTAAATATATTGCTATCATTGAGAGATCAGTCTTTTAAATTTCTTAATTGCTCCACATCCTGTTCTTCAAATACATCGCCGATCTTATCCGCAAAGATTCCCAGCAGGATCACGCTGACAAAAATATCAAGCAGGATACCGATATTCACCAGCATCGGCATTTCACTCCCTACTGCAAGCGAAAGCACAAACACTCCGTTTTCAATAATCAGGAATCCCATCACATGGGTGATGATCTTTCGGCGGGTGATGATAACATACAACCCGGTGAAAAGGGCCGACAGGGCCACTATGAAAAAGATCTTCCTGACATGGGTGTCTGAAACGGCGTTTGCCAGAAAGAAGGATCCCAGGATAATAATGGTTACTATAACAACCGACACAAAGTTGGAAACATAGGGCTCCGCTTCACGTGTAATCCGGTTACGATCGAGAATGTACTTCAGGAATAAAGGGATGGCAATGGCTTTAATGATGATCGTTTCAAGCAGAACAAAGATCAGGTTGCCGATATTGATTTCGATAAGTTCAACAAGGGCAACACCAAAAAGAACAATACCCTGGAATGCGATGATGCGGATATAGGTCATCATCCGGTTTGCCATCGAAATGTAAATCAGGGTAATGGTGAAAATTATTAATAACAGGTTGATCATGGATTCTGATTTAAATGAGTTTTCCCATCACAAGCAATACGCCGAGGAAAATAAGCATGGATATGGACGTGAACATCAGGATGAATTGGGGATTATGATTCATTCTGAAACGTGCCGCAAAAGATTCTACAATACCGATGACAATGCCGAAGGTTACCTGCACGGCAAAGTAAATAGGTATTGAATAATAGAGCTGGTAGCCGGGTGTCAGGAAGAAATTGGCGATTATCGCCCCGTAAAGGGCGAATTTCAGGTTGGTTCCGTAAAGGATGAGTCCCAGGTCAAAACCGCTGTTGTCAAGGATCATGACCTCGTGGATCATGGTGAGTTCGAGGTGCGTTTTCGGGTCGTCAACGGGCATCCTGCTGTTTTCGATGAGTGCAATGGTAACGAATACAAAGGACGCCAGGGCGCCCAGACCATATGAAACATACGAACCATAGTGAAGTGCCCCGAATATCCCGGCAAAAGAAGAATAACCTGTAAGAAGAGCAAATGATCCCATCAGGATGAAGAAGGCAGGCTCTATGAGCATCGAATACAGTGCCTCGCGGCTTGCGCCCATTCCCTCAAAACTACTGCCTGTATCAAGTGCGGCAATGATCATGAAAAACTTGCCAAGTGCCAGCACGTAAGCAAAGAAAACGAAATCACCGTTGAATGAAAGGATTCCCTGTTTGTTACCAAAAGGGATGAATAAAATGGCCATCAGAATGGTGGCGATATATACGGTGGGCGCAATCTGAAATACAAAGCTGGTTGTTTTACTGTAAACCGAACCGGTTCTGAGGCAACGGAAAATATCAAGCATGGGCTGAAAAATCCGGGGTCCTTTTCTGCCCGACAAGATGCTCTTTGACCGGATGATGATCCCGGTAAAAAAGAAACTGGTCAGAATGATAAGCAATAAACTAAGCATCTTACAATTGTTTAATGATGTTAACGAGCGTTCTTAGCGCATCAATTACAAGGGGAATGGTAATGCTGATTCCGATGAATACCACGCCGTAGAGTACATAAAACTGGACACGGCCATTCTGAAGAAATTTGAACCTGCCGAGAAAGCCGCGAAGAGCCTTTGTGGGCCCGTCGATTAATTTCATTTCAAGGCGATCATGAAAATGACTTTCGGAATGAACCGCATTCGGCACTATATCATTTATTTCATCCCCGGAATCCTGTATGTCAATAACCGGTTTTATAATTTTCACGTAAGGTTTTACAAATGAACTGGCCGTATACTGAAGCTTCGGAGAATCGGTTTCATAACCGCAGCCCCAGGTAGGGCCTGTTGCAATAACCCTGTGTTTCTGAATCCATTTCCTCAACCGGTAAACCACGATGATCATAAGGATCAGCCCCCAGGATGCCAGGCTTACATGTTGCATGATCTGCATGATCTGTGAATCAGGAAGTATAGATCCGGCATTTCCATATAAACTTACAGGGGTTGTAAGAACGGAAAGAAACAACCGGGGGAACAATCCGATAAGAATGATGACTCCTGCAATCAGGTAATTGGGGAAAAGCACCGACTTATCCTCCCTGATTTCATGAAAGGAATGCCGCGGGTTTCCCAGAAAAATTATGCCGAATGCTTTTGTAAAACACAGTAACGCCAGTCCGCCAATCAGTGCAAGCGAAAATACGGATATGGCAAATACAAGGGCCGACTGGTTACTGCTGATGGCATCGAACAGCCCGCTATAAATCAGGAATTCCGAAATAAAACCGTTGAAAGGAGGAAGCCCGCAAATCGCCAGCGCTGCAACAAGGAAAAGTGCAGCAGTACGGGGCATCTTCCTGCCCAGTCCTCCCATCCGGTCGATCATCAGGCTATGGGTGGCCAGGTAAACATTTCCTGATGTAAAAAACAGGAGCGATTTGAAAAGCGAGTGATTCAGCGTATGCAGCAGGGCACCTGCATACCCGGCGAAAGTCATGAAATCATTGTGCAATCCTGCCCCGAGTGTACCTATCCCAATTCCGATGCCGATGATCCCGATGTTTTCAATGCTGTGATAAGCCAGCAGGCGCTTCAGATTATGCTGAACGATGGCCAGCATCACGCCATAAACGCCCGATATAAGTGAAACACCAAGAATGATATATCCGATTGCCATTTTGTTATCGGGCATCAGTAACAGCATTCGCATGATCCCATAGATGCCCGATTTGATAATTACACCCGACATAAGGCCTGAAACATGAGATGGAGCAGCAGGATGCGCGTAAGGTAGCCATGTGTGGAAAGGCACAAAACCGGCCTTTATGGCAAAACCTGTAAAAAACACAAGGAATAGCAGGAGGCTTGCCTGGTTTCCCGAGTTCAGGCAGTAGGCTGAAATATCCCTGAAATCGAAGGATCCGGTTTTTGTATAAACCCACAAAAAACCAAGCGTAAGCAGGATGATGCTGATATGCGACTGAATCAGGTAATTAATTCCCGCTTTCAGCGTTTCCATTTTCCCGTGTTCGTAAATAACCATGATGAAAGCGGACAAAGCCATCATTTCCCATGAACATAGGAAGGCAAGGCTGTGCTGGATGAAAAATAAACCGGTTAGCGCAGCATGGTTTATGATATAGCTGGCAAAGTGCAGGCTCATCAGCGGCTTGTTTTCGGGGTAGTGCTTCAGGTACTGCCGGCCGTAAAGGATACCGGTAATCGCTGTAAAATTTGTCAATAGCACAAACCATGCGGATAAGGCATCTGCCCTGATGAAAATATTACCAAAAATGGCGCCGCCATAAATGACTTCCGAAAAAGAGGCTCCCGATAATACCTTCACTGCCACCAGCGAACTGATTGCTGAGTTGGTAAGTACCGCCACAAGGGCTATGGTTCTTTTCATAACGGTACCGGCAAGTAAAGTTGCAGGAATGAAGACTAAGACCGATATGAAAAAAATCAGGCTCATGGGATCTTATAGTACATTGAAAACAGAAAGAAGAATGAGAATGACGACAAATATAAGTCCATAAAGAACATACAATTGTATTTTGCCATTATGAAAAAACGTAAAAATATTGAATATTCTAAGGAAACCTTTAATTACAGGTTCAAAGATCCTTTTTTCAAAAAATTCGAGATACAACGAAGCGTACGATCGCGGTGCCGGAAAGATTGATGCGGCATCAAGCTGATCATATTTCTTATCCTCAATGGTTATAAAGCCAAAAAGTTTTGCCAGGCTTTTTGAAAATGATTTACCTGTGTATTGCATTCCGGTGTGCGGAGCAACATATCCGCAACCCCAGGTTTCATTGGTTTTAACTTCGTACCGCCTTGTCACTGATGCCCTTATGCCATAAATCACGGCTATCAGCAAAAGAAGCAAAAGAGAAGCCCTTCCGCAAAGAGTCACAATGTGTCCCGTTCCCTGCAGCGAAGACAGGGATACTTCAACACCCATACTCCCGGTAATATAAAGAAGAGGTCTTAATACAAGCTCAGGAAAAAGTCCGATGACAAGCATAATGCCAATAATGAGATAAAGCGGTAACCTCATCGCAAGAGGTACTTCTTCAGGTTTATGGTGAAGTTCTTTTCGGGGAGAGCCAAGGAAGATGACTCCGAACGATTTGGTGAATGTCAGCATCGAAACACCGCCGGCCATCGATAACAGGGCAATACAAATGACCATAAGGGCGCTGAGTGCCAGGTTATGCTGACTGAAAGTTTCTACAAATCCCGAATAAATCAGGAATTTGGATATGAACCCATTGAATGGCGGAAGTCCGCCTATTGCAAGGGAACCCACCAGGAAAGCAACTGCCGTGTGGGGCATATACCGGATAAGCCCTCCCAGGTCTTCCATGTTCCGGGTGTGGGTTTGATTATATATATTTCCTGAAGTAAAAAACAAAAGCGATTTATAGAGCGAATGGTTCAGGGTATGCAGAAGGGCTGCAGAAAATCCCAGGATGCTCATAAGGGGATAATCCAGTGCTTTTCCGGTTAGTCCGATTCCAATGCCCATGCCTATGATGCCTATGTTTTCGGTTGTACAGAATGCCAAAAGTTTCTTGAAATCCCTGTGTACTGATGCATTCAGAATTCCGTAAAGGGTTGTGGCGGCCGATAAGGAAACCAGCAGGATGCCGGTAGCTAAGCTATAGTGAGTGATGCTTACGGCGATGCGAAGTATACCGTAGATGCCCATTTTTACAATAACACCCGACATGATTCCCGAAACATGCGAAGGAGCTGCGGGATGTGCATAAGGCAGCCAGGTGTGCATGGGTATAAACCCGGCTTTAATTCCGAATCCGGCAAAGAACAAAAGAATAACCCAGGGACTGCCGTTGTTCTGAAAGAATGATGCGATGCCGTCGAAAGAAGTGGTCTGTGCGCTTACAAACACCCAGATAAATGCGATGGTAAGAAGTGCCACTCCAAGATGCATCTGCACCATGTAATTGAGTCCTGCTTCCTGTGTCTGTGCCTTTTCGTGTTCAAACATCAGCAGGATGAGTGACGAGAGGGTCATCACTTCCCATGCAATCAGGAATGCAAAACCGTTGTGAAGCATGCAGACAAACAGCATCGACACCTGGAACATAACAAGCATTACCCAGTGAAGGCTCAGGTCGCTTTTGCGGTGAGCATATGATTTCATGTAACCGGCACCGTACAGAGAACCGTTAATGAGCGTAATGTTAATGATGAGGATAAACCACGCCGACAGCGGGTCTATTCTAAAAAGCACATCTCCGAAGGTATTGCCGGCGTTGATCAGCAAATTGAAGTCTCCCCCTGCAAGCACACGGATGGCAGGTATCGAAGTTATTACGGCATTCAGCAACACAAGAATAAAGGCTGCCGCCGATTTAGAGCGTTGGGGCAGTAAGGGTATAATCAGCAGAGAAAGACCCGTAAAAATTAAAACAATGGAAATAACGGATTCAGCATTCATGATTGAGACCAAAAACGGGACAAAAGTAATTTTATTCTTAAATAATTCGCTCAATTTTTGCACCGAGTGCACGGAGTCGCTCATCAATGCGCTCATAACCACGGTCAATCTGGTCGATATTATGGATGATGCTGGTTCCGTTTGCCGAAAGGGCGGCAATCAGAAGGGCAACACCGGCCCTGATGTCAGGAGAAGTCAGTGTGGAAGGCCTTAACCGTATCTGGTTATCAAGCCCGTAAACGGTAGCCCTGTGAGGATCACAAAGAATGACCTGGGCTCCCATTTCAATTAATTTATCCACGAAAAATAAGCGGCTTTCAAACATTTTCTGGTGGATCAGCACATTTCCGCGGGCCTGTGTGGCAACAACAAGGATTACGCTGATAAGGTCGGGTGTAAAACCGGGCCACGGCGCGTCATCCACAGTGAGTATGGATCCGTCAATGAAAGTTTCAACCTGGTAATGTTCCCTGCCGGGAACATAGATATCGTCACCCCTGCGTTCAAATTCAATTCCGATCCTCCTGAAAACAGTGGGAATAAGTCCCAGGTTCTCCCAGGATACATTTTTAATCGTGATTTCAGAACGGGTCATTGCAGCAAGACCAATGAATGATCCCACTTCGATCATATCCGGGAGCAGTGTGTGTTCGCATCCGCCAAGCGTGTCAACACCTTCAATCGTGAGCAGGTTGGAGCCTATACCGGAGATGCGGGCACCCATGCGGTTCAGCATATGACAGAGCTGCTGAATGTAGGGCTCACAGGCGGCGTGGTAAATAGTGGTCGTTCCTTCGGCAAGAACTGCTGCCATCAGTATGTTGGCCGTTCCTGTAACAGAGGCTTCTTCGAGCAGCATGCTGCATCCTTTGAGTTTGGCGGCATGCAGTTTATAAAATTCCTCGGTGTATTCGTAATCAAATTCAGCACCAAGCTGAACAAGGCCGTTGATATGGGTATCCATACGGCGGCGTCCGATTTTATCTCCACCGGGTCGGGGTATGTATGCCTTGCCGAATCGGGCGAGAAGGGGTCCCATGATCATCAGTGATCCCCTGAGGCTTGTGCTGCGCTTTTTAAAATCGTCAGTGAGCAGGTAATCGATATTGATCTGTGAAGCCCGGAATGAACAGGAATTACGGGTAATGCGTTCCACTTCTGCGCCAAGTGAGGCCACCAGGTCAATAAGGTTATTGACATCCAGGATATCCGGGATGTTGCTGATTGTAATTTTTTCTGAGGTGAGCAGGGTGGCACAGATGATTTGCAGTGCCTCGTTTTTAGCGCCCTGCGGAACGATCTCACCCTTCAGAGGGTGACCACCGGAAACCCTGAAAGAAGCCATTATTATTGCATAGGTTTTTTTCGCTGCTGTTGCATCTGCATGCGTTTCCTGTTCTGCTGCTGATTTTGTTGCTGCTGCTGGCGGCCTTTCTGAAAATCTTTCTGCTCGGATAACTTAACGCCTTCCTTCACGGAAAGTTTTCTGCCTGAAAGCTCGTAAAGATCATTGAAGATAATCTCATCGGTAACCGAATCGCGGTTCCAGGTGAGGTAAGATTTTTTCATGTGATTGGCGATCAGCCGTACAAGGGTATCCTTGTCCTCGCCGTCGGGAAGCTTTAGCGCTTCACGGATGAGGTCCTCCACTATTTTACCGTAATGCCTGTATTTAATGTCGGTTGTGCTGTAGCTGACCCTCCTGGGTTTTTCTGTAAATTCCTCGGGACGTGGAATTTCGTAAGGGAAGTCAATATCGAGCCTGAAATCGGCCATGATAGCCAGGTGATCCCAGAGTTTATGCTTAAAATCGTTGATATCGCGTAAATGAGGATTCATATTGCCCATAATGATAATAACAGCCTGTGCAAGCCGGTTTCTTTCCTCCCGGTCCTCCACTGTAAGAATATACTCAACCATTTTCTGGATATTTCTTCCGTATTCCGGAAGAATCAGGTGATTGCGGCTGGTATTGTAGTCGTATTCCATATAATATTTTTGACAAAGCTATAGTAAAAATAGGTGATGGTCAAATATTTTTTTTGGGGCTGTGTGTAGTTTGCAACTACGCTTGAAGCCTAAACTATTTTCAACTTCGCAAACTTCAGCAACAACTGCTTCTCCTCATTGGTATCCTGGAAAAACACGGTTGCTTTGCGGTTGGGTGATACACCTTCGATCTGCAACACTTTTCCGACACCGAACGTGGCATGTTCCACTTTCATCCCGGCCTGGATCTGGTCAGGGTTGTCCGGTTTGAAATCCGGGTCAGCCGGGCGGGCGGGAACAGTCTTTTTAGGAATCAAAGCAGTCGGTTTCCGGGCGGTATTATTCGGATTTCCGGTGAATGTTCTGGTGGTACCGTTTGTATATTTCGACTTGTTCTCAAATTCGCTATCCCAATCGTAATCATCATAATCGCGGCTTTTTGTCCGGTTATTCTGTTCAACCGGCATATCCATATATTTGGGATCGATATCCTTTAAAAAACGGCTGGGCTGTGACATGGTGGGTGTTCCCCATTTATACCGGTTCTGGGCGTAACTGATATATACCCTCTTTTTGGCCCGGGTGATCGCCACGTAAAAAAGGCGACGTTCTTCTTCCATATCCTCCGGCGATTCAAAAGCCATACGTGAAGGGAACAGCTCTTCTTCGACACCGACAATGTGAACATTGTTGAATTCAAGTCCCTTGGCAGAGTGCATGGTCATAATGGTGACCTTGTTCTGGTCATCACCGTTTTCAGTATCAAAATCAGTGATGAGCGAAACATTTTCGAGGTAATCGGCCATAGCAGCAGGCTGGTTGTCGTTCATCGCTGTTTCGGTGAAATCCTTGATACCATTCAGCAATTCTTCAAGGTTTTCATAGCGGCTGCGCTCTTCGGGTGTGTTCCCGTTGTACAGGTCCTTCCGGATACCGGATGTGATCGATATGTGGGTGGCTGCTTCAAAGGCATTGAGTTCAGCGATTTTCTCAGTGAAACCGGTGATCAGGTTATAAAACCCGTACAGCTTGGTCAGGGTTCCTTTGTTAAGTCCCGTATCTTCAGGATTGGCCTCGACAACAGCCTGCATTAGGCTTTTACCGGTACGTGCCGCATATTCCTCAAGCCTTTCCATGGTGGTATCACCTATTCCGCGTGAGGGGTAATTCACTACGCGTTTGAAAGCTTCGTCATCATTCTGGTTAACCGACAACCGCAGGTATGCCAGCATATCCTTGATTTCCTTGCGCTGGTAGAACGAAATGCCGCCATAAACCCGGTAGGGAATGTTTCTTTTTCGTAAAGCTTCCTCAAAAATACGTGCCTGGGCGTTTGTTCGGTATAGTATGGCAAAGTCGCTGTAAAGTTGCCTTTCTGTAAGGGCACAGTCAAGAATGCTGTTCGAGACAAAGAACCCTTCTTCCATATCGGTCACGCAACGGACCACCTTGATTTTCTCGCCTGATTCATTTTCTGAAAACACGTTCTTTTTGATCTGGCCGTTGTTCTTTTCGATCAGGCTGTTGGCAGCGTCCACGATGGTACGGGTCGACCTGTAATTCTGTTCGAGTTTATAAACCTGGTGATCAGGATAGTCTTTCCTGAAATTTAAAATATTCTCAATGCGCGCGCCCCTGAAAGAATATATGCTCTGGGCATCATCGCCCACCACGCATACATTGTGATGCCGGGCGGCCAGCTTGTTCACAATCAGGTATTGTGAATGGTTGGTGTCCTGGTACTCGTCCACCAGCATGAAGTGGAACCGTTCCTGGTATTTGGCCAGTATTTGCGGGAAATCGCGGAACAGGATATTGGTATTGAGAAGCAGGTCGTCGAAATCCATGGCACCCGATTTTTTGCAGCGGATGCAATAAGTCTGGTAGATTTCGCCCAGTTGAGGACGCTTCGTCATGTTATCCGAAGCAGTGATCTCCGGATGTCCTTTGTAGGCCTGTGGTGTGATGAGGTTGTTTTTTGCCCAGGAAATCCTGCCCAGCACTTCGCCGGGTTTGTAGCGCTGGTCGTCGAGGTTCATCTCATGGATAATGGATTTCACGAGACTTTTCGAATCGATTGTATCGTAAATCGTGTAAGTGGAAGGATAGCCGAGCCATTCGGATTCTGTGCGGAGGATACGGGCAAATATGCTGTGAAATGTGCCCATCCACAGGTATTTTGCCTGTTCTTCACCCACTACCAGGGCAATACGCTCTTTCATTTCACGGGCTGCCTTGTTGGTGAACGTAAGGCAAATGATGTTGGACGGTTTGATGCCCTGGCTGATAAGGTAGGCTACCCGATAGGTGAGTACCCTTGTTTTGCCTGAACCGGCACCGGCGATGACCAGTGAAGGACCCTTTATATTGACGACTGCCTCGTATTGCGCGCTATTCAGCTCTTTCAGAAACTTTTCCATACCGGGCAAAATTAGCATATCTGCAATAAGCAGGTAAAATTAACGGGGTATTTTTTTAATGAAGAAATGAACAGATGGAGTCAAGGCGGAGCCACGCCGTCATTGCGAGTAAGAACACCTTTTTAAGAATCACCCAATGATATGACGATCAGTCGTTAATATCTGGATTTATTCTATCGGGGCTATCCGCCCCGAACCCTGAGTCACTTTTTTTCTGCAGCAAAAAAAAGTGACCAAAAAATGCCGCCGCTGCTGAAAAAATCGCTAAA